>JAKQKY010000145.1 GCA_029560415.1 Bacteroidota bacterium
TTTTTATCTGGATCATCTTGTAAGATCATTGTATCGCAACAGGTGCATGTTGGATCATATTTAAAAGAACTTCCCCGCCTCAACAGGATGCTCATACAATTTTTGCAATCGATCGTTGCCAGGAAAGCAGATGCCATCATCGGTGCATCGCAGGGTGTGGTAAATGATTTCATTAAGCGGTATCCGGATGCGGCACAGCATGGAAAAATGAGTACGATCTATAACCCGGTGTATGAAGAAAAAATCCCAGTCATGGCCGCTGAGTCCATTGCAGACGATTCCTTCAATCACTTAGGTACTAAACTCATCACGGTGGGCAGGCTGGTGAAACAGAAAGACCAGGTTACTTTGCTAAGAGCATTTAAAATATTATTATCAACGATACCCGATGCAAAATTGTACATCATCGGCATTGGCGCTGAAGAAGCTACTTTGCTAAAAATGGCCAGTGAACTCGGCATAACAGAAAAAGTTGCATTCCTGGGTTACAAAGAGAATCCATATGCTTATGTAGCCCGGGCCGATTTGTTTGTATTGAGTTCGGAATATGAGGGATTTGGCAATGTGGTGGTTGAAGCGCTGGCCACCGGCACCAATGTGGTTTCAACTGATTGCCCGAGCGGGCCTGCAGAAATATTGAACAATGGAGAATTTGGATTTCTATGCCCGGTAGGGGATGCAGAAAAAATGAGCGAAACGATCGTGTACGCCCTGCAACATAAAATTTCTTCGGGCATCCTGCACAACAGGGCTACCAGCTTCAGTAAAACATCCGTTGCACAACAATACCTTCAAAAGGTAAAATCGTTGTTCAGGTAATCGCAAGTGCAAAATCCTTAATTTTATTGAAAGAAAGCGGCAGCTAAACATCCGGATGAAAAAACAATTTTTATTTCGTGTATTGAATAACGTGGGTGTAAGCAGTCTATTGAGATCACAGAAAAGAAATGTGATCACAGTGCTTAGCCTGCACCGCATTTCAGATGAATCAGATTATTTCTGGAATCCCATCCGCCCCGAATCTTTTGAACAATTACTTCAATATTTACAGCAGCATTATACCATCATTTGTTTCCGTGATATCGCTGAATATTTAGATCAACCCATCGTTGACAAACCTTTGCTTATTTTAAGTTTTGATGATGGCTATTATGATTTTTATGAACATGCATTGCCCATCCTACTGAAACATGGTATCAAGGCCAATCACAATATTGTGAATGCATGTGCCGGCGATAACCAGGTAATCTGGACACAAAGACTGAATACCCTTTTCAGTCATTGCATGAAACAGAAAGTAGAATTATCATTTAGCCATGAACGTGAGTCGTGGAAGCTGGCCGATTTCCAGGGAAACTGGATGCCCTTTTATCAACATAGCTATCGTGTTTTTTGTAGGATACCCTATACCGAAAGGTTGTCGATGATCGAAGAAAAAGAGCAAATGTTTAATATAAGCACCAAGGCAAGAATGATGAACTGGGAAGAGGTGATCCATTGTGCCAGGCAGGGCATAGAGATCGGCAGCCATACCTATCACCACGATGTATTATCAACCATAACAGACCGGGATATACTAATCAATGAGATTGTCCGTTCTAAAACTGAATTGGAAAGCCGTATTGGAATGCCGGTAACCGTACTGGCTTTGCCGAATGGACAAGCACACGCCGACATCGATGAAATAGCAGCCCTGGCTGGATTTTCACACATTTTATATGTTGGTGAAAAAGTGAATGAGATGGAAAAATATCAAGTGGCAGGTCCTGTTCATAGTTTCCGAATCAACCTGGTAGAAGAATCATTACCCGAAATGATCCTGCGAACAGAAATGTTTCATGCCAAATTAAAACGTCATGCCTGATTATCATATAAAACGAATAGGCGCAGCCGATTTCCCCACGCTCATTCCCCTGATGAAGGATTGCTTTGGGATGGATGTGAACATCGATTATTTTCATTGGAAGTATATCGACAACCCGGCAGGGCATTTTATCGGCTTTGTGGCGATCCATCCCGAAACCGGGGAGGTGGGTGCTTATTACGGAGTGATACCCCAGCGTTTTTTTATTGATGGTAAAGAACAGGTCGTTTACCAGTCATGCGATACCATGACACATTCGAAACACCGCAGGCTGGGTTTATTTAAATTACTGGCCTTTGCCTGTTACGATTACCTGGAAGAAAGCAAAGAACTTTTCGTGATCGGCTTTGGTGGCAATCAATCTACGCCGGGCTTTTTAAAGTTTGGCTGGAAGCAGGTGTTTGATGTAAAATATTATTTCAAACCTTCTCCTGCATGCCTGGCGGGTCATATCAGGCGGTATCCTGATCAGTATTTTGTAGAAGACAAGGAACTTAAACAGTTACCTGTTTTATTAAAGAAGCAACCTGCATTTCCCGGCATCATTTCAGGCCGAACGGTGGAGCATATACGCTGGCGTACATCAAACCCCAATTATCAGTATCGCATCATTTGCTATAAACCTGGTCAACAGGCAGAAGGATATATTATCTATTATATCCTGAACGGCAAACTCATTTTGTTTGATTTCCTGTTTGAAACCGGCAAGGCTGAAAAAGCATTGTTCTGGTATTTATATGCCCGGGTTGTACAACATAAATACAAAGGCATCATTGCCTTTTGCCAGGAAAACGGGCAGCAAAGCGAATTGCTTCGCAGGCATTATTTCATGTCGAATCCTTTTAATAAAGGTCCTTTGTCGGAGAAAACACCTTTTATCTTTTATGCACCTGCAGACATCCTTAACCGGTATTCAGATGCTTCCAGTTGGCAGATCAGCAGTTACGATCATGATGCATTGTAATCTTTTGTTACTTGTTTCATGCATTATTTAGCATCTACACTGCCCGATAATTCGCTATTTTTGCCACTCCAAAAACAATTTCGTACATGTGTGGTATTGCAGGTTTTATTGATTTTAATAACAGGTCTTCCAAAGAGATTTTACAGGAATGCACCAATGTGCTGGCTCACCGAGGCCCCGATGGATGTGGGTTTGAATTTTTTCAGCACGAAAACCTGCAGGTAGGCCTTGGCCATCGCCGGCTTTCCATTATCGATCTTAGCAGTGCTGCTGGCCAGCCCATGTGGTATAAACATTTCAACATTATTTTCAATGGGGAGATGTATAATTATGCGGAAGTAAAAACCCAACTTGAAAGCCTTGGTCATACTTTCATCACTCATTCAGATACCGAAGTGGTACTGCATGCCTGGGAAGAATGGGGCCCGAAAATGATCGATCGGTTTATCGGCATGTTCGTTTTCGTGATCTATGATACACAGAAAAAAGAATTGTATTGTTTCCGCGACCGGGCCGGCGTAAAACCATTTTATTATTATCATCACAATGGATTGTTTCTTTTTGCGTCGGAATTAAAAAGTTTTCACAAGCATCCGCAGTTTAAAAAGGAGATCAACCTGCAGGCGGTGCACCAGTTTTTGCAGTATGGATACATCATTGCGCCATTATCTATTTTTAAACATACCCATAAATTATTACCGGGACATTACCTCAGTTGCAAAACATCTGATGCATCCATCTCCATTCAAAAATACTGGGATGTGTATGATGCATATAACAAACCCAAGCTCGACATCAGCGCCGAAGAAGCAAAAAAACATACAGAGGAATTATTGATCTCGGCCTGCAAATACAGGATGGTATCCGATGTGCCGGTAGGCGTTTTCCTGAGTGGCGGTTACGATAGTACAGCTGTAACGGCCTTACTGGCGGCGCACCAGGAAGACAAATTAAAAACCTACACCATTGGTTTTTTTGAAGAAGATCACAACGAGGCACCATTCGCCAAAAAAGTTGCAGACCACCTGCAAACAGATCATACCGAACATTATTGCACCACCAAGGAAGCGCAGGAGATCATTCCGGGCATTCCTTTTTATTGCGATGAGCCTTTCGGCGATTCCTCCATCATACCTACAACATTGGTGAGCAGGCTTGCCAGGCAGGAAGTGACTGTGGCCCTTAGTGCTGATGCTGGTGATGAAACTTTTGCCGGCTATGCAAAATATCCACTTGCACTGGGATTTTTAAAAAAAATGAATGCCTTTCCGTCGATTGTTAGAAAACCAGCGGGAAGGTTGTTGCAATATATTCCCGATGCTTTACTCATCGGTGTAACCGGTAACACGGCAGTGCCCATTAAAAAGCAACGGTTCTCGCAGATACTGCGTCAATCAACCATCAGCATTGGAGGTTTACAGGATCAGTTATTGTCGCAGGTGTATACCAACGAACAGCTGAACACGTTATTGAAAGACCTCATCGCCAAACCGGCATCGTTTTTCGATTCAGAAAATATGCTCAATGAAAAATTAGGCGACCTGGATAAAATGCTGGCGATCGATTATAAAACTTATATGCCTGATGACATATTAGTAAAGGTAGATCGTGCAGGCATGAGTGTTTCACTTGAAGGAAGAGAACCATTGCTCGATCACCGCATCATAGAATTTGTGGCGCAACTCCCCGAAAATTTTAAAATGAAAGGGGATAACAAAAAATACTTACTCAAAGAGATCGTGCATGATTATGTTCCGCGTGATATGATGGAACGACCAAAAATGGGTTTTGGCGTACCGGTATTCAAATGGCTGCGGGGCGACCTGAAGTATTATGCCGATGAATACATGAGCCCTGCTGCATTTCAACGGCATGGCCTTTTTCGGCAGGATGGGGTAGATCATATCATGAAACAGTTTTTCAGCGGCGACCGAAATTACAATAACCTTTTCTGGTACCTGCTTATGTTCCAGATGTGGTATAAACAATGGATGGATTAACTGACCAATGACCGTTCATGAAAAAGATCCTATTCATTTCTTATGATGGCATGACCGACCCGCTGGGGCAAAGCCAGGTGATTCCTTACCTGGCCGGGTTAACGAATTTCGGCTACTCGTTTACGATAATAAGTTGCGATAAGCCCGATAAATACAGGGAACATAAGCAGTATGTTGAAAGTCTTTTACAGGGTCTTCCCATCGAATGGGTAAGCATTCCTTATCATAAGAATCCGCCTGTATTGTCTTCGATGTATGACCTACGACAACTTAAAAGAACGGTTAAAAATTTACAGCAGAAACATCCTTTCGATATGGTGCATACACGCCCGGGTATACCAACACTGGTTGCTTTGTGGATGAAAAAGAAATACGGCACCAAATTCCTGAATGATATCCGCGGTTTCTGGGCCGATGAACGCGTAGATGGCGGCATGTGGAACCTGAAGAATCCGCTCTTCAAAATATTGTATCGATATTTTAAGAATAAGGAAGATGAATGCATCCGGCAGGCCGATTACAATACCTGTCTTACCTACAAGGCCAAAGAGATCATCCTCGGCTGGAAGCACTTACCCCAACCTGTTAGTATATCAGTGATCCCGTGCAGCGTGGATATGCAATTGTTTAATCCTGCAGGTATTGACCCAATGGTAAAAGAAAATTTCCGCAAGGAACTGGGCTTTGCCAAAGATGATTTTATCATCAGTTACCT
>JAKQKY010000207.1 GCA_029560415.1 Bacteroidota bacterium
CTGGAATGTTAAGGAATTAGAAAATTTTAAAAAATACGCCTACCCCATCAGCAATGAAGTATTTTTGCTGTGGGATGAAAATCCGGCTGGGTGGGCACCGCAAAATCACAGTTGTCATGCTAACACCGCTTACAAAGGGCTGAACGTATATGCCCTTCGTGACATTAAAAAAGGCGAAGAACTAACCCTCGATTACGCCTTATTTTTAGATGAACATATGGAACCGTTTATGTGCACCTGCGGAAACGAAAACTGCAAGGGTCTCATTACCGGAACACCCAGTATCTCTGTTACCAACAGAGAATTGAACATTGTTCCTTAAACCAGCTACCCTTTTTCCCGTCTTACTAACTCCCCCGCACGCCTGTCCAATGTTCTGGTAACATAGGCGGCCTATTTATGTAATTATTTTAATGCTTGGTTTATGTCGAGGTTTGAAATTTTAAAGAAACTAATGCTTCAGCATCGTTGGCGATTGCTGGTAACATATGTATTGTTTTCGTTGGAAATGCTGGGTTCATTGATGCGTCCCTTTTTCCTGGGCATGGCCGTCAACGACCTGGTGAAAGGAAGTTATCACGGGTTAATCATGTTGTCGGTGGTACATTTATCCTGGTTGTTGATAGGAACTGTGCGGCATATGTATGATACCAGGACCTATTCGGCCATTTATACCAGTCTCGTTACACGGTTTTTATCCCGCCGGTATGGTAAAGCCGATGTTTCCCGGTTAAGTGCACACTCCACATTATCCCGCGAGTTTGTCGATTTCCTGGAATACGACCTGGTGTATATAATGGAAGCACTGTATAATTTATTGGGTTCTCTTGTGCTATTATATTTTTATGACCGATCGGTGGTAGCTATTTGTTTCGCAATATTATTACCAGTAATGTTGGTCAGCTATTTTTATGGCAGAAAAATGAGAACATTAACGCGGTTAAAAAATGATGAGTTGGAAAAACAGGTTGGCATTATTTCGGGTGGAAATAAAGATGCGATTCAAAACCATTATAATGCATTAAGAAAATGGCAGGTAAAAATTTCGGATAAAGAAGCTTTTAATTTTGGCATGATCGAGATCATGGTGTTGTTGGTTATCGGCGCATCGTTGCTCATTTCTACCAATATGTTTGGAACCACGATGCTGGCCGGTAACCTGATCGGGATGTATAATTATATACTCAAATTTGTTTCGGGCCTCGACACGATTCCTTACACCGTTCAACGCATCACAACGCTTTCTGATATTACCCGGCGCATTGAATTGCACGACGATGATCTTAGCAGTATGCCGGAAATAAATACACCTGTCCATAAAAATGTACATCAACAACTTTCGCTGAAACTATCTGCATGATCAACGCGGTTCTGTTGCTCTTACCAATAAATACCAGTCGTTTTCCAAAGGCAGGTATCCATGATCATAACAAAAGAAATAGGTGGAGTTTTTTTTATTTGTATATGTGTGCGTAATATATTTAAACTGGAAACCTTCCTGCAACAAAATTTCTTTGGTTGTTTTTGCCATCTCGTCTCCTTCATTTATCAAAGCCTCGAGTATACGCCTGTTCTTTCCCAATGCATGATTAATATTTCGCATGAGGTTATTGGTGTCGGCCTTTAATTCATTGTGATATTGATTACGGCAAACATCATCACAGAATTTTTTATCTGTTCGCCCTTTTACAGGCTTGTTGCAGGCAAGACAAAGTTTTTGTGCTGGTATTGTATTCATTACGGCAGGATTTATATCAGCAAAAATTACAAAAAATTATGAAGACATGCAAGTGTTTGCAAACGGTTACATACAACTATAAACACTTAAAATACGATTAAGCTTTACCAGCACTATCATCTTTGTGTTGTCGGGAAATGGCGCCATCCCGTTGAAATAAATAAAAAATCATTTTAAAAATTAAAGCTATGAACGCATTAAGAAACAAAGTTCAATTGATCGGTAACCTGGGCAATGCACCCGAAGTACGTACAACCGAAAGTGGAAAAAAGCTGGTTAAATTTTCTGTGGCCACTAATGAGATTTACCGCAATACCAAAGGAGAAAAAGTAAAGGAAACACAATGGCATAACCTGATCGCCTGGGGAAAGATTGCAGACATCGCCGAAAAGTATTTAAACAAAGGCACAGAGGTGGCCATTGAAGGAAAGCTCATCAATAAAAATTACACCGATAAGGAAGGCAATAAAAAATATGTTACCGAGATACAGGTGAATGAAATGTTGTTATTGGGAAGTAAGGCATCTGCCTGATGGTAACTGTTGTGGCAGGGAATTGGATATTGATTCGCAGCCAGGTTGGTTGTGGTTGAGGGGGCTCGGGATGAGGGGTTAGGGATTTGTTGCTGTTGTACATCCCGATGTGCGCCTGGCCGCCTTCAATATCCTTTTCTTCTGTCATATATTTTTTTGAAACAGATTTTATATAAATTGCTCTATGCAGATGCCCGATGACAACAATCCTGTTTTTGAGATAGCCGCTGGTTTTATCCATAACAGCAGCCACCCGGTTTTTTTAACCGGGAAAGCAGGAACCGGTAAAACTACTTTTCTCAAATACATCAGGGAAACTACTACAAAGAATACGGTTATCCTTGCGCCCACTGGTGTAGCAGCCATCAATGCCGGGGGTTCTACCATTCATTCTTTTTTTCAATTGCCTTTTGCTCCTTTTATACCTGGAAGCAAACAGGGTTTTGGCGCCCAACCCGTGATGGATAAACATAACCTGGTTGCCAAACTTAAATTAACCAGCGAGAAAAAAGAAATGATGCAGCAGCTTGAACTGCTGGTTATCGATGAGATCAGCATGGTACGTTGTGATGTACTGGATGCCATTGATTGTGTATTACGACATGTTCGCAGCTGCCACGATCAGCCGTTTGGCGGAGTGCAGGTTTTGTA
>JAKQKY010000257.1 GCA_029560415.1 Bacteroidota bacterium
TAACAGGCGTGTCAAGGAACTTTTCAATTTCTGCAAACGCTACGATCTCATCAAATTTTTTCCTGATCTCTCCCCTGTTCATTCCCAATATCGCTCCATTGAGAAAGATGTTTTCCCGGCCAGTCAACTCAGGGTGAAAACCTGTGCCTACTTCAAGCAAAGATGCTACCCGTCCTTTGATCCGGATGCTTCCCGAACTTGGATCAGTGATCCTGGATAATATTTTAAGCAAAGTACTCTTACCGGCACCATTTCTGCCGATGATACCAACCCTTTCTCCTTGCTTGATCTCGAAATTAATATCTTTCAGCGCCCAGAATAATTCCTTGGTAACGGTTTCGGATGGCTTCATCCAGGTGGGAAAAGAAAATATCTTTTTTGCTTTCTGGCTGATTACATCCCGCAACGCTGTATAACTTTCCCTGCCTTCATGCGAAAGAATAAAGCTCTTGGAAAGATTTTCAACCTGTATAATGGGAGAAGACAAATTAGTAGATTTATTTTAAAAGAATATTGATCCTGCTATGGCTGTTCCTGTTCACCTTTAAATATTATCAGCAAAGGATTTCTCCATCTTGCGGAAATAATAAATACCGATCACCAGGAAAGACAATATGATCACTACCGACACAACAAATGAACGCCAATGCATCGGGTCGCCGAGCAGGCACCACCTGAAGCCATCGATCACACCCACCATAGGGTTCAACGAATACAACATCCTGTATTTTTCACTTACTACAAATGAATTGAAACCTACCGGGCTGATGTATAAACCGAACTGTACAATAAAAGGAATGATATACCTGAAATCGCGGTACTTAACATTAACAGCCGTGAGGTATAATCCAATGCCAAATGAACAGGTAAATGCAAGTAAAACAAATAAGGGCAGGAAAATGATGTGCCAGGAAGGCATGTAACCATACCAGGCAAACATACACAATATGAGGATGAAAGAGATGCCCAGGTCTACCAGGCTTGTTATGACCGAACTAGCGGGAATGATTAAACGCGGAAAATATACTTTGGTGATCAGGTTTGCATTCCCGATCAGGCTGTTGCTCGATTCACTGAGCGCATTGCTGAAGAACTGCCAGGGAAGCATACCCGCAAATACCATCAGGGCATAAGGAGCTGTACCGGGATTTTCTAAACGTGCAACCCGGCTGAAGATAATGGTAAAAATAATGGTGGTCAGCAGTGGCCTGATAATGCTCCACGCTGCGCCAATGACCGTTTGCTTATACCTGACCTTAATATCTCTCCAGCTTAAAATATAAAAAAGTTCACGGTAACGCCAAAGGTCTTTCCAATAGTTTTTGGCAGCCCGCCCTGGTTCTATTACCAGGCTCCATTGCTCGTCTGATTTATTAGCCGTTCCTTTTTCCTTCATCATGATTTATTCCCTTTCTGCCATTATGCAATGAGCTTTTCGAGTTTTATCTTATAATTTTTATAACTGAAATGCTCCATCAGTATTTTCTGATCTGGTTTATATTGTTCTCCATGAAGCAGCATTTCTCCAATGGCCTCTTCTATGGCTTTAATATCCTGTGGATCTACCAGTATTCCCAGTTCTCCGTTACACAATGCATCAACCGAACCATCTTTATTTCCGGCGATCACCGGCAGCCCATAATACATCGCTTCAATAAATACAATACCAAAGCCCTCTTTCATGCTGGGCATAACATAAATATTGGCAATGGAAAAATGATCTACCAGGTCTTCCTCCTTGATGAAACCTGCAATGGTCACAGAATCTTCCAGTCCAAGTTTCTTTATGAGTTCATCGAGGTACGATTTTTCCAGTGCATCGTAACTGCCTGCCAGCAGGTATTTAAGATTTGGCTGTGTATGCTTTAGAGCCACCATGGCCTGCAAAACTTTATCATAACCTTTATACCTTTCTTTGGACGCCAGCCTGGTGAGGGTAAATAAGATGATATCTTCCTGCGTATAACCGTACTTGTTACGCAGATCGCATTTCCCGGTTACCGCGGGGGCAAAAGGCAGGTAAGGATCCAGGCAATTGTTAAGCACACTGCATTTTTTGGCCGGTATACCATGAAGGTCCTGTAATTTCTGGCTTGTATACTGGCTAACCGCAATGATCTTGTCGCAACAGCCAAGCATCATTTTTTTGCGTTTACTCAGCGATTCCCACACTTCAATGCCATGGGCAAATAACATGATCCTGGTAGAAGGAGATATTTTTTTTATAAGCCAGCCTACCATGATGAGGTTGATATGACTCAGGATAACCGTATTACTCTTCTTACCCTGCTGAATTGCCTCGATGATAAATTTCATTTTTTTCATGCCGAAGCCATGAAAAATTTCAGACGGGAAATAACGATTCTCATCAGCATCTGCATGTTTATCGTACATCGAATAAATCTGAACAAGGCTATTGTTGCTGATGCTTGACTCGTAAAATGCTTTCCCCGCTACACGGCAAACTTTTTCTATACCACCAGTGGCAGCAAAAACTTTTAACGTGAGGAAAAGAATATTATTTGGCAAACGGGATATTTAAAATGGATGATGCTACTGCTTCCTGTTCTTTAAAATGATCAGCGACATCAGGTGCGACCAATGCAGGTTACCTGCCAAAAACTTTTTATAACTCTTCTGTGTTTTCTCGCTGCTCGTTTGCATCAGCTCCTTTACATAGTCGCTGCTGGCCAGCCATTTGGCAAACGGGAAACTAAATCCCATTTTAGGCCTGTTCCATATTTCGGAAGGAAGAATATCCTGGAAACAGTTAATGAGCACCTGCTTCGAAAGCGGGCCCTCATATTTAACAGCCGGATCTATTTTAAAAGCCAGCCTGATCACATCTTCATATAAAAAAGGTACCCTGATCTCTACCCCATGTATCATACTCATCACATCAGAATCTCTCAACAACTGGTTTTGCATATACAGGTTGAATTCCATCCAGCTGGCCTGGTTCTTGTCATCAATATGACTGATATCATTCAGTATTGGCTGAGCATTCAATATGGTCCATATATCCTTTTCATATGCGCCTAAATGACGGGCAATATCGAACGGACTGAAATGCCCACGCAGAAATAAATAGATTCCCTTGATGCCATCCATCTGCAGGTATGCCATCCTGTTAAGTCGTTTCGACTGACTGCGTTTCCCCGCCTGCATCAGTATTTTGGGCATTTGTTGAATGGCCCTTGCCGCAGTGATTCGCCGGAACGAAGGATAACCGCCAAACAATTCATCTCCGCCTACACCCGACAATACAGCCTTCAACCCCTGTGATGCTGCATACTTGCTGATGAACCAGGTATTGATGCCATCACAACTGGGCATATCCATACTCTGCAGGATAGAAGGAAAAGAATCATGGAATTCCTTTTCAGTTAACAGGTATTGGTGATGATCGCATTGAAGGCGTTCCTGTAAAATATCCTGGTATTTCTTTTCAGAAAAAGCGGGATCTTCAAAATAGATAGATAATGTGTTAAGTGCAGATTTTTTGTATTTGGCAGACAAGGATGCGATGATGCCTGAATCTAATCCACCACTCAGGAAAACACCAAGCGGTGCATCGGCCAACAAATGTGACCGTACAGATTGCTCAAGTGCTTCCTTGATCTGTTCCTGGGCATTGCCAGCATCAGTAACCTGGTGACTATAACTATAATGCGAATACGAACCAATAGAACAGGAGTCGTTCTTCAGCTCGTACTTCAGGAAACATCCTTTATGCAATGGCTTAACATTGGCAAGTGTACTAACGGGCTCGGGTACATGCCCATAAGCCATCAGGTAAACCGGCCAGTTCTCATTGGCTTCCTGTAAAGAATCAACAGGCTTAAATGCCCGTACTTCAGATGCAAATACCAATTGCCCGGTTGAAGACGCATAATACAATGGCTTTATCCCGGCAGCATCCCTTACCAGGTATAAATTCTTCTCCAGGTTATCCCAAAGTGCAAAAGCAAACATGCCCTTGAGTTTTGCGAAACCCTGTATATTCCATTGGGCAAAGCATGCCAGGATCACTTCCGTATCGGTATGATTACTAAACTGGTGCCCCAGGTTTACAAGCTCTTCTTTAAGTGTAAGGAAATTATATAACTCTCCGTTATACGTGATGTGATACCTGTCGCGGTACGACATAGGCATATGACCTTCTGGACTCAGGTCTATGAGCGCCAACCGCCTGTTGCCTAATACGAGATTATCCTTTTCTGAAGTATATAACCCTTCATCATCGGGCCCACCATGCTGCTGTAAATCGCACATCTGGTGAACAATACCCTGTATGGCATTCACCGGTAATTTTGCATGAACCATCCCCGCAATTCTACACATACACTATAGTACCGTTCCTGCTTTCCGTTTGATTGGTGTAATAAAAATAATTTTTTTCGAAGTTGTTATAGGTAGATGCCAGCCCTTCTTCCAGGTCTATCACGGCTTTCCAGCCCAAAGCCCTGATCTTATCTATGTTCAGGAGTTTACGCGGCGTGCCGTCTGGTTTGGCTTCATCAAATATGATATTACCAGGGTAATTGGTGATCTTCTTAATGGTGGTTGCCATTTCCTTGATCGTATAATCAAGGCCCGAACCTACATTGATGATCTCTGGTGATTCGTAGCGCTGCATCAGGAAATAACATGCCATGGCCGCATCATCTACATGCAGGAACTCACGGCGTGGTTTGCCGGTACCCCAAACCGTTACGGTTGCATCTTTATTAAGCTTGGCCTCATGAAATTTACGCAACAAGGCCGGGAGTACATGCGCATTCTGTAAGTTATAATTATCTCCTTGTCCGTAAAGGTTTGTAGGCATTACACTGATGAACCTGCTGCCATACTGCCGGTGATAGGCCTGGCACATTTTGATGCCGGCAATCTTAGCGATCGCATACGCGTCATTGGTAGGTTCCAACACACCCGTCATCAGGTAATCTTCTTCAATAGGCTGTGGGGCATTCTTCGGATAAATGCAACTGCTTCCAAGAAAAAGCAGTTTTTCAACCGAATGCTTATAGGCTGAATGAATGATATTGTTCTGGATGGCCAGGTTATCGTAAATAAAATCGGCTGGATAAGTCTGGTTGGCCATGATGCCGCCAACTTTGGCCGCTGCCAGGAATACATACTGGGGCTGCTCTGTCTCAAAAAACTCGTTTACCAGTTTCTGATCTCTCAGATCCAGTTCTTCAGAACTGCGGGTTACTATCTGCAGATACCCTTTCTTCTTCAGTAACCTGATGATAGCGCTTCCGACCAATCCAGTGTGCCCGGCTACATAAATTTTATCTGTAATTTTCATGAGAGATCTGTTAAGATAATAGTTAAGGTAACATTTTTTTTTGGAATTCCGCAGGCCAAATTTGTAGCGATCTATTATGCCCAACCGGAAGGTTCCAGGTTCTTTTTATCAAAAAAGGCCGTTAGTTGAATCCCCATGCTGTCGATCTTCACCCTGGCACGGCTTCCACATACATCAACAATTATACCACGATAATTCATCAACACGCCTTGCTTTACAAGTACTTCAGTATCAACATCAAGTTGCTTCTCAACCACTTGCACTTCGCTGAATTCCTGTAAGAACATCCTGATGGTATTGATCTCCGATTCCTTCACTTTGGCAGGTCGCCCTAACCAATGTACGTAATTTATAATACCATCGATTTTCTTAATGTCCCATTTTTCAGCCTCCGGGATCTTTACAAAAACATAACCCTTGAACAATGGTTCCAGCACCACCTTATTACGGTCGCTCCATCTTTTCAACACCCTGTTCAATGGGCAGTAATTCTCAACCCCCTTTTCAAGGAGAATGCCGGCCACTTTTTTTTCCCAACGAGGCCTTGTATATACAACGTACCATATCTTTTCGGCTTCCTTCATTGGCAAAGCTTCGCTGTTCCTCAGTTACATGTTTTTACTCAACTGAAGACCATTGTTTATTCATTTCCACTTTTAGCTGTTACTTTTTTTTAGAAAACAGCTTTTTGATGATTCCTTTGATATTCCAGAGATTTTTGAACCCTGGCTGATTTTCATCGACTGTATAGTAACTTCCGGCCTCTGAACCATATCCATATCCATATCCGTAACCATATCCGTATCCATATCCATACCCGTTGCCATAACCTCCAAAACCATAATTAAGGATGGCAATACCCCTTGGTTTGATGCCATTGAATACGATACTCATGTTATTAAACTTCTTCTCTTTGTGAAATCCATCGATCATCCTCAGGAAAACATTGGGCGTAACCGCATGCCTTACCACGAAAATGGTGGTATCGGCATATACTGTCAATAGCTGAGCATCTGTAACAGGACCAATCGGTGCCGTATCGATAATGATATAATCAAAACGCCTGTTGAGTTCCGCCATCATTTCTGCGAACTCGGGTTTGCCGATCAATTCGGTTGGATTCGGCGGAATGGGACCCGAAGAAACCAGGTATAAATTATTATAAGGCGTTTTTTTAATGATGTCATCCATACTGGCCTTTCCTACCAGGTAACTGCTGATACCCGGATCTTTGTTAAGTCCCATTTTCTTACTCAGTTTGGGTTTACGAAGATCCATCTCCATCAACGCTACTTTCTTGCCGGTAAGGGTAATACTCATCGCCATGTTCACGGCAATAAAACTTTTTCCTTCCCCCGAAACACTCGAAGTGATCAACAGAGTTTTGTGCGATTCGTTGAAACCCATAAAGGCCAGGTTCGTTCGCAATGCCCTGAACTGTTCAGCAATTACGGTACGCTTACCTTCTGTGATGGCCACCGCTTCTTCTCCTTTCGTTTGCACGATCTCTCCAATCACCGGTACCGAGGTTTTATTTTCTATTTCGTTCCTGAAAAGGATCTTGTTGTTAAACTGTTCAAATGCCTGCACATATAAAAGGAAGATGCCCAACCCGATCATGAATCCCATCCAGTAATAATTGTTGGCAACGGGCCTGATGGGACCATATGAAAATCCTTTTTCCAACACCCTCAGATCGGCACCCGTAGACGCAGATGACAATGCCGTTTCTTCCCTTTTCTGCAGCAGGTAACTGTAAATATTATTTTTGATCGCCTGCTGACGGCTGATCTCCAGCAATCCCCTTTCCTTTTTAGGTATCTGGTTGTACAGGGTATTGTTTAATTCAATATTTGAATTGATGATGTTCTTCTCGGTAAGAAAATTACTGCGGATATTATTGATGTTTTCACGGATATCATTTTTGATACGGCCGATCTTGTCTTCTCCAAGAATCACCAGGTCGCTCTTCTCACCCGCCTTTGCCTTTATTTTATCGATATCAAATTCTGCAGCATATAACTGGCTCAGCAACGATGATAATGTAGGATCATCAATAACAGTTAGAGAAGGCACCGTTCCCGGCTTACGTCCCTTGTTGTTTACATAATTCTGAATATCACTCAACACATCGAGCTTGAGTTCAAGCGTAGCCTTTTGCTTATCGTACTCCCTTACATTCTGTAAATAAGTAGCTGCCTGTGTACCCAGGTCTGCCGCGGAATTGTTTGATTTATATTCCTGGATATTACGCTCTACGCTGTCGAGCTGACCAATAACCGCATCTAACCTGTCTTGTATAAATAGCAAGGTTTTTTTTGCGATCTGGTTCTTGTCTTCAATCGCTGCCTTGTTATATACTTCAAATAATTTATTCAGGATATTGATGCCTTTCACCGGCACCGGTGTTTCCATCTTTACATCAATAACGGTAGAACTGTAAGATAAGGGCGCCGCTTTTAATGTACTGATGATGCGGGTTGCAGCCGAAGAGATGGTACTGAATATGACAAAATAATTCTTGCCTTTTACATTACGGTTGTAATCCGGGTTAATGTCAAGCCTGTATTGGGTATTGCCCACCGTAAAGATGCCGCCAAATGGAATGGACTGTCCTGCGATCTTCACCACTCCTTTTGACCATTCAATATCGAAGAAATATTTTCCCGAATTAATGATGTTGTTCTTATCCAGTGCAACAAATTTAATAGGAGAATTATCTGCGTACAATTCTTCTGTTTGTACATTTCCTTCATTAAAAATGGTGGCGTACAGGTCCAGTGAATCTACCACGTCTTCCATCAGTGACGAAGACCTTAATACAATGATCTCATTCTCTACGATCTTCTTCTCACTAAAAATATTCAGGGCGTCGAGCACTTTACTATCGCCAGATCCTTTTTGAGGATCCTTCAATAACACTTTGGCTGATGCAACGAAAATTTTTGTTTGTGCCCGCAGGTAAATATAAGATACAGCCAATGCAATGGTCGTGCACAAAACAAATATCGGCCAGAAAGGAAGATACCTGTGAACGATTTGCGCAAGTATATTTTGGGAGGGTTTATTCTCAAAGAATTGTTCGTCGCTCATACATTTAGTGAATGCATCACTTAATTAAATTGTTAAGTATAATCACCAGTAAAGAGGCTCCTGCGGCAATCAGCGATAAGGTTGTTTGCAACGTTCTCCTGCGTTCCTCTTTTGCATATTTTCCATTGTCTGGCAACACGTATACGATATCATTTGGTTGAACATAATACCAGGGCGACGTAAAAAGAGAGTGATTCTCCAGGTTGATATATTTCACCTGTTTTTCTGTCCCTTTTTCACGAATGACCATGATATTGGTTCGGCTTGCATTTTCTTTGAGGTCGCCACTGCTTACCAACACATCGATCAGGGGCATTTGCTCTTCGGGCATATTCAATATCTGCGGTTTGCTTACCTGGCCAAGGATGGTTACTTTATGATTCAGGTATTGAACAGATACGATTGGTTCTTTCATATACGGCAAAAGATCTTTCTGGAGTTTTTCCCTCAATTCTTTGCGGGTCAACCCTTCTGCGTGTACGGTGCCCAGGAAATGAACCAGGATGTTCCCTTGCTCATTCACCAGGTAACCCATCGGGGTTTTGCCGGTTGATCCGCTTTCCATGGTTGATTTGGAAACATCATTGAAAGCTTCATCAAGCTCTTTGCTTAGGCTGCTTACCGTTATACCCAGTACATCCTTTTGTTGGATCCTGGACTCGTAAGTGTTGGTAATAAATCCGGCAATGCTGGTATCCTTTGTGAGTGTTTTAAAATAGGCCGTATTCTTGGGAGTTGAACAGGACGCTATAAAAAGGATAGAAATACAGGCTGTTAAAAGCGGTAAACCTGCCCTTTTCACAGTATAAAAAAACGATGAGAATAGTTGCATATTTTTTTGAAAGGTTACAAAGAATTCCGTGCTGCACAAGATGATATGGCAGGTTTGCAAAATTCGTTAAAATAAATTACTTAGCCAATTTTTAAACTGAAGTACAGGAGACGGACAGCAAATCTTTTTCAAAAAAAAGAGATGGCGTTTAGCCATCTCTTGTGGAAGGAAAATCCTTTAAATGTTTATAACTGTTTTACATTTTTCTTTTTTTCCTGGTACGCTTTACGGGCACCGATACCAATGCCGGCTGCAATGAGCAGGCTGAGGCCGCCATCAATAGGGCACGCAGGATCCAACGGATCACAACCTGCATCAGGCTGTGCATGAGAGGCTAACGGATTCATTATGCCAGCCATAATCATAAAACCCAGCATAAATATGTACTTTTTAAATTTGTTCATGGGTTACCAACTTTTTACAAAATTAAGGTTTCATTCTTTATTAATAAATAATTTTAAACACAGTTTTCTTTTTTCCTGTAGTAAACACTTCAAGGGAATAAGTGCCATGTGTCATATTTTTATCTAATGTGATAGTATATACGGCATTTCCCCCTGTATGGTTTACCTGTTTACGGGAAATTATCTGGCCCAGTTCATTAACAAGGCTTACCTGGTAAACAGCTTCTTCTACCTCGCTCATGCTCAACTGGATGGTGCGATCTTCTTTCACCGGGTTTGGATACACCGTAATCAGGGAAAGCGTTCCTTCGATATTTACTTTCACTATTTCACTGTATTTCACATCACCGCTTAAACCTATACTCCTTACCCTGTAATAGTTGTAACCTTTTATAGGCTGTTGATCCAACAAACTGTATTGGGTGGTAGATGTACCGTTTCCGGTAGCTGCCTGAACACCAATGATCGTAAAATCACGTCCATTTGCCGATTTTTCAACCTCGTATTGCTGAATGTTGAGTTCGTTCTCTACTTTCCAGCTTACCAGGATATCTTTTTGCTGTTTTTCAGCCCTGATGCTGTTAAAACGTACCGGAACAGGAATTAATTGCCTGAACACGATCCTGAATCTATCGCTTGCATAAGACAATGGATCATTTGCAATGGTAAAGGCCACTACGGTGGTTCCATCGAGGCTAACCGGGGTTTGCGTATTCAGGAATCTGTCTTCCAGGAATGCTTCCAGCCCGGGTTCAGCCAGGTTTTGACCGATGAACTCGAATTCGTAGTTTGCCAGTTTCAACTGACCCAACTTATAGAAGATGGTATCGGTCCTGGTAATGGCAGCACGGCTTTCGATCACCAACACTTTATTGTCACGCTGGATACCTATGTTTTCACCAAAATTGCCCAGTTTTTCTGCATCCATTCCATCTACATCATTGCTGAATGCATTGTCGTATTGGTTCAGTGTACCATCAAATAACTGCCTGTTGCCACTAACCTGCTGGTACAGGTTGGTGCGAAGTTGCTTTTCATCTCCAAATACACGGGTTACCAGGTTGCTTCCATCTACCTTACTGTCTTCTGTAAAGCTAATGCTACCGGCTAGTCCGCTTGATCTTACAAAGAATGCCTGGCCCGACTCAATGAAGTTATTCGTACCGGTGAAACTACCGCCACCTGGAGTTGCCGTAAAACTTGGGAAAAGGAAGGTTTGATAAGCTCCCAGCGTTCCCAGCAATGGATCCCACAAATAATAAACATTCTGAAGATTCGATTTGGTCAGCTTGGTAAAATCAATCGCACTTGCATAAGGATTGCCTACCGCAGCATACTGGCCTGCACCTACGGCTACTGGTCCAAAACTGCCCGTGATTAGGGCGCCTTTCTCACGAAGTACAGAAGTTGTAGCTGCTTGTGGGAACGTGTTTACTGTTCTGTCACCCCTTACAAACGTCATATAAGCTACACCAGGCGTGAATCGTCCTGTAGAAATACCTGGCACATTCACTGTAGATGTGATCGATTTCCATGAATTGCTGGCAGGTACATAAGTTTTTACAGAAGGCCCTGCTGGCGTCTGCAGGTCAAATCCATATGCTGACCAGTTTGCACTGTCCTTGGTGATCTGTATACCAAAACCGGCTGGTGTGGTGGTATTGGCTGCCTGGTTTTCCTGCCATGCTTCCTTAATGGTTTGCAGGTTATGTTGAGTTGGCATCGACAAAAGCCTCCATGCACGTTTGGCGGTTGTAAATCTTTCTATCTGCACATCTCCCGTTACCTGGTTGCCACTATTTGTATTGTTATTGGTAAGATCGCCCACACTGGCCGTTCCACTCGCATTTGATTTTAGTGTGAGGTTACCAGCAGTTGCGAAAGTGCGGTTGCTGCCGGTAAAAGACAATTTACCATAAAGGTTTAAAGCACCACCCAGGTTAACTGTGGCATTGTTGATGATAAGATCTTTTAAGTCGTTGTTCTGGAAGGTACTGGCAGGGATCGTTTGAGCCGATGACCCAGCCATTTCTATGGCACCATCTACTGCCGTAAACGTTCCTGAATTGCTGATTGTACCAAATATTGCCAGCTTGCCGCCTGTATTAACGGTCACTGTACCACCCGAAGCGATGGTAATATTCCCTGTTACCGGGGTTGTGGTTGTAATGATCGGGTAATTGGCTTTTCCACCCGGGATAACCACATTGGTTGCAGAGGTTGGAACCACACCGCACCAGTTGGCGGCATTTTCCCAATCAGTATCCACCCCTTTCCAGATAGGTGAACCACCCGTTCCGGTGTGTTCATCCGCCCCCATATCCGGGAACGCCGCATCCCTGGTATCTTCTTCAATATCCGTTGTATAACCTGCAATTGGTATACCCGCACCATCTACCAAACAACTGTTGGCCGTATTCACTCTCAGGTCAATTGGGTTTACAATGCTCAGGAAGAAGTTGGCCGGTAACGGACCTTCTACCGATGCAGTTTCCCTTGGCGTTACCACTGGAACCAGCGTAGCAAGGTCCTGGTAACCTGTACCGTTGTAAAAGAGGAAATTATTTATAGATGGTGTACCTGCGAAGAACAAGTTGTTATTAGAAGCTGTGCTATAGTTTGTCAGAATTCCAGGGAACCTGCGGAAGGCTACTGCAAATCCCGTTGCACCGATCCTGGTACAGGCATTTACAATGATGTTATTTTTCAATGTAATTACCGGGGTTAAACTTGTTACCCCAATGCCGCTGGCTCCAAACAGGGTTAATCCCGTTCCACCCAACCTGATGGTATTATAATACACATTCATGTTGGTACCACCGGTTATCTCAATTCCTTTCAACCCATCTGCATTGTTAATTACCGCGTTGGCAGCTGGTGCAAAAGCAAGTGAATAATCCAGGGCGATCATGTTATTGTGGATATTTACGTTAATACCAGATGTTGCTGCAATTCCCCTGGCATAAGATACGCCCAATGCTGCAGCTTGTCCCGGGAATAAGTTCTGAATCTTATTCTTAAATACATTGACAGTTGCTCCTGCCCCACCTCCGGTTTGCTGGATACCTGTTACTATTGCATTCGCTGTACTGCTCGTGTACAAACTGTCTACAAGGTTATTATTGATATTTTTAAGGGCTGAAGCTGCTCCGGTAGTTACAATTCCCCTTAATACATGAGTGTTTGTTGAACTCAAAGCAGGCACAATGGAAAGATTCCTTACCTGGTTGTTAGTAATGGTTTCGCTCGCATAAGCTCCAATAGCTGTTGTTGCGATCCCTGTAACAGTTGCAATATTACCTAATGTAATGCCGGTAACGGTATTTTTTGAAATAATATTACCATCGTATTCATATGTATTGGCTATACCTCCATTTAAACAGTTAACTGCAATGGGAGCTCCTCCCGCATTCACCGTGTTATTGAAGATTGTGTTGTTATTGATGAATGAAGTGGTGGCCGTACCTGAAGAGTTCAACCAGTTTACAGTAGCTGTAGCAGCCTTGGTATTTCCGCTCACCGTATTACCACTCATGTTACTAGTTGTAACGGCACCCACGTTTGAAATACCCGTGAAGGTTCCCGTACTGGTAATTGTACAGTTCCTTAATATGTTATTACTCATTGACAGGTTGGTCGTTGGGGCAAGATTGGAAATACCTGTCCAGTTGCCGGTTCCAGCCAAACTTGCATTTTCAACAATATTGCCATTCATGTTAATATTGGTAGCTGTACCAGTTGCTGTATTTGAAATACCGATCCATGCATTGATCGGGGCACCCGCTGTATTGGTACCTGTAACGGTATTATCACTGATGATCAGGGTATTTCCAACTCCTGCATTACCAATATTGTTTTCGATACCTGTACAGGTATTGGCTGCTGTGGCGGCTGATTTAACTGCAATGGTATTGCTCCTGATCGTGGCACTTGCACCCGCGCCTGCCTGGCCATAAATACCCCTGAGCACACCAAGGTGATTTATGCCCGCCCCGGTATTATTATCTATTGTATTGAACGCAATGTTTACCGCCCATTGAAAATTGGCCCTGATGGCTGCAGCCGCCTGAATGATCGGCACACTGGCCCCACCTCCAAAATTCAGGATGTTGTTGCCGGTAAGTGCAGAACCACCACCTACATCATTTCCGGTATCACCCAATGTATACGGACTAGGGGCAGAATATCCATTTAAAGAAATGCCATGATTACAGTTTTGAATGGTATTGGTATAGAATTTATTATTTGAGTTAGACCCGGTTGCTGCTGTTGGTACTAATGGCGATGCAGCTGCATTGGCTGTTGAATTGGCCACAATAATTCCGGTTGAACCTTCTGCCATTGGAAGGGTACTCGGTAAATTGTTCAGTTTATTCAAAGTAATGGTACAATTCTGAATCGTGTTGTTTTGGGCTCCGTCGGTTACAGAAAGTTTAAACAGTCCATAACCATATTCCATCATACTGGTTGAATTACTCACTACAGCTCCTGCAGCCAGGGGGGTTGTAGGGGCGGTAGACACAACAAATTGAGTGCCATTGGTAATGCTGGAAATTTGTGTATTTGCTGCAAAAACTCCGGTTCCAC
>JAKQKY010000262.1 GCA_029560415.1 Bacteroidota bacterium
TGTATTGGCGCCTGCATCCACCTGTGCTGTTTGCCAGTTAAAGTTTATATCAGCTGATGTAAATACGCCTGTGTCATCAAAAGTCCAGTTGGAATTAACGGTTTTGTTTGCATTAAGTGGCGATGAATTGATTTGGTTTTGGTCACCATCGAAATTCCTGGCTATTATTTGTGCTGTGGTAGCCACCCCATTTAAAGTAACCGATACAGGTGAATAAAAACTAGCGTTTCCTACAGGGAATGCCATGGTGCTGGTACCTGCAGCATAATTTCGTTGTACGGCACCGTTCACATAACTATTCTGACTGGCGCCGGTAATATTATTACCGGCTGCTGTAAATCGCAATGCATTTGCACCTGTGTTGATTTTTCCATTTACGAAGTGCAGGAAGAAATACACATCCGGGCTACCCGTAAGCGTTAGTCCGCTGGCATTGTTCATCCGCAGTGTTTGAATTTCCCCATTGCCTATCAGTGTTTGTGCGGCAGACCCGGTAAAGGCCAGCTCATTTGTACTTACTTTACCGTTGTTGGTAAATGTATTTCCTGTAAAATTTGTGTTGGCAGTACCCGTAAGTTCTGCGCCAGCCGAAATATTAAACGAACCTGCATACGTGCTAAAACTGCTGTTGATAGTAAGTGTACCAGATTGTATATTTACAATCCCGCTGTTTTCAAAAAAAGCTCTTGTATCAAGCGTTGTATTACCAATGGTTTTGTTGAGTGTAGCCGACGCTTCATTGGTAAAATAAAAAGTGTTTGAACCACCACCGCCATCAACGAAGCCGGTAGCGCCTGCGATATTAAAAACCCCATTATTTTGTATCTGTCCATTGCTACCACCCGCTCCATACTGAATGGTGCTGCCGCTGGCCCATGTAGCTGTACCGTTGTTGGTGATCAGGTTTTCGCCTTTTATGCCAACGGTGTTGGTAATGCTGAGCGTTGCGCCACTATTGATGATCATTCCTGCAAAGCCACGGAACTCCCCACCACTCCAATTCATTGCAGCGCCGGTTAAAAATCTGATGGTATTCCCTCCTTGAATGATACCTGCAGAAAAATTGACGGTTATTCCCGACGGAACCTGAACAGCAAATCCAATATTGGTTGTTCCCCCGTTTATATTAATATTACCTGATCCGGCAATAGCTGTATTGCCATTTAAGTTGGTAGTGGTATTCACTAAATCAAGCACTGCGGCTGCAGAAAACTGCAACGTACCAAAATTGGTAAAGGAGGCTGAATTGAAACTGACATTGCTACCATTCATTTGTATGCTTCCCATATTCGTTACAGCTCCGCCGGAATTAACACTAAGATCTGTCCCGGTTCCATCATTTATACTCAGCTGGCCACCGGTGTTAATTGATAAAGAACCCCCGGTAGCCACGATTACCTGGTCAACCACTACCAATGAATTTACCGTAACTGAATTGCCATTTTGAATGGTGATGACATTATCCGTTGATGATGGTGCTGCCACAGCTGCCTGCCATAAACTACCATCATACCTCTCCCAGGTTGATAAAGTGGTCCAATCACCACTGGCCACGCTTCGGTAATCGCCGGGCGACTGAGCATTGACCGATGTAGATACCATACCCAACAGGCCGGTAAATAATATTACAAGTGTTAATTGCATTTTACTGCAGGTTGCAGAAAATAAATCAACAATGGATTTTGACGAAACACGAGGTTGAATGCTCAGACGATGCATCTTAAGTTAGTTTAAGTAAAGAGTAATTTTATGTTTGTGTTCTAGTGGGGGGAGGTTATTGACAGGAAATTTTGTCACAAACAATAACGCACAATGGTATTCAGGGATATAAGATGCGCAAGTATACATAATTAAATTGATAATGTATAGTGCTTTTTAAAGTAATTGGTCCGGCAATGCAATTTTTTTTATATTGTTATAGATTGATTACTAAATAATTATTATGCTTTAAACATTTTAATAACCAACCAGCTTTCGCTTCACCGAACCAATTAACAAACAAAAAAATCCTTATTCAGCGGTTGAATAAAATTCGATCTTCGGCGTGCCTTCCACCCCGGCGCTCATCATCAGTTTTTTCTTTTCTTCCGATAAGATCGATGCTTTTGCCTTGGCCATGTCTTTAATGTCAAAAACCAGGTGCACCAGGTTTGGATCATCAATGCCGCGGGCGAGTACCACATCTAATAATCCTTCTTCTGCTCTCTTGGCAGTACCTTCCGTGTCAAATACTTTTACCCAGGCATCAAAATCTTTTACTTTATGCGTCACCAGCACCCATTGCTTTTCATGCTGGGTTTGATCGAACCTGATCACCCTGTAGAAAACAGTGCTAGGTTTTGAGTTTACGCCTGCTTTTTCCATCACCTCTTTCAGCTTGGGATCTGTTGAAAAAGCCCTGGCCTTTGCCAGGTCGGTTACTTTCATGGCAATGACCAGGTTATTGGTTTTATCAATACCCCGGCCCACCACGATATCTTCCAGGCCATTTGCCTTGCGGTTGGTAGAATCGGTGTTAAAGAACGGGCGCCATGTATTATAATCCTTTACCGAATGTTCAATTTCAGCCATATCAAAAGGCGTGAAAGCTGGCTCGGGAGCAACTTTCATGGTAGTAGCCGTATCAGCAGATGTTACTGTTGCTTCTGTTGGTTCTTCTTTTTTGGCGTCAGCGCAGGAAAACAGCAAAGCTGCCAGGCTGATGGTAAGTAGTTTTGAAAATGTTGTTGTCATGATTGTGTATGCTTTTATGAATGTGATAAATGATTTTAAAAGAATATCTTCCCTGGTCATCCGTGTATATTATACCCTGATACTTATTTACATTCCTTGTATTATTTAAATTATTATTGATTCAACACTTCAAAATTGATTGTTATAATCATCACTCTTTATATACTTCCAGTTCGATTTCGATCATGAATTCGGGCAGCGCCAATTCTTTCACCCCATACCACGAACCCGCAGGAAATTGCTTTTTATAGATCGTATTTCGGTAAGCCGATTGCTTCAGAAATTCGGGCATGTTGGTGGTGAGTATATTTTCAACCACAACATCGTCGAACGTGCAGCCATAATGTTTCAGGATCTTATCCAGGTCGGCATAACAATTTTTCATTTGTTGGGCCAGATCAGCTTTGGCTGTTGGAAGTCCGGCATCATCCATGCTTACTGCCCCGGAAATTTTTATATCATGACCGATCTTAACCGCATGGGAATAGCCAAATTCTTTTTCTGCCTTTGGGCGCAGGTTAAAATATTCGGGTTTTTCAACAACGGTTGGTTTGGCCGCTGTTTCTGCGCCAGTTGATTTTGCTTCATCAATGCTGTTGCAGCCAGCCAGCAGGCAAATCGTTATCGTAATCAGGAATCCTTTCTTCATGTTTTATTCTTATAGCTTATTTATATTATGCCGGGATCCCCGTCATTCGTCCTACCACATCGTTCTCCTCGAGTTCCGACACCCGTTTCACCTGTTGATGAATATGGATGAACTGGATGATCAGCCAGGCCATCGCAATGAGCATTGAAAAACCCAGTAATGTATATTCCCAACTGAATTGATTTTTCATGGGACCGATCA
Source organism: Bacteroidota bacterium (assembly GCA_029560415.1). GTDB lineage: Bacteria > Bacteroidota > Bacteroidia > Chitinophagales > Chitinophagaceae > Ferruginibacter. Next base: position 3,584 of record JAKQKY010000262.1, read on the forward strand.
GTTTGGCCCCGGCGATACGACCCAGGTTGCCAATGGTCATATATAAGGTAAACTGTGTGGCAGAAACTTTTTTCCAGCAGCATTCCATGGCAGTAGCAAATATCCCGATCGAGGTAAATACATACAGCACCTGGTGGATCATCATATAACCACCAATGAACGTGCTGTTCACCCATTGATCTTGTATAAATACCAGCGAACAATTGCTCAGGATCAATGCGAAAAAATAAATATTCAGCATGCGCTTTTTCCCAAACCGGTCAATTAAAATACCACCGAAAATCATTCCGCTAAGGCCACCCACCAAACTGGCAGTGGCAAAGAATTTTGAATAGGCCTGGTCGCTCCAACCCAATCGCTGAACCGTAAAAATCGGAACCAGGGTATCTATATAATTAAAGGAACCCAACCCTATAAAAGCTACAGCGGCCAGTAAAAGACTATTGCGCAGGCTAAATACTTTCAGCAACGATCTGAATATGGTTGACCAATTGGTCAGTTGTATCTGTTGTGTTTCGGGAGATGCTTTGCCACTTGTCCAGGGCAGGAGTTTTTCACCTGGCCGTTCCCGTAAGAAGAGCGGCACCATCATGATGAGGCAAACGGCCACCGACAGCATGAGGATGGCAGATGAAAAACCATATTCATGCAAGAGCCAGCTACCCAGGGCCAGGGATCCTGAGGTACCCATGATCTTGGCACCCCACATCAATCCATTGGCCCGGGCCTGTTGGTTGACGGGAACTATATCGATGGCCATCCCATCGGTGGCTACATCCTGGAAAGCACCGAAGAAGCCAACGGCAAAACCGGCGAGCATGAATAAGCGAAGATTGTTCAGGGGATCGGGCACAAAAGCCATGGCAATGAAACTGAGCATTAATCCCAATTGACCGATCAAAACCCAGGGTCTTCTGCGCCCCATGGGCAGGTAGGTAAACCGGTCCATCAAAGGCGCCACGATGATCTTGAAACTCCAGGGCAATCCAACGGCAGCTACAAACCCCCCGATCTCGCCAGGCGTTTTACCATTCATGGCCATCCAGGCCGGGATACCAAAAAAGGCCATTCCTTCGGGGATCCCCTGGGCCACATACAGCGTTATGAAGTTGAAATATCGCAACCAGGTATTTTCCGACAGGGCGGGCAGGGAGCCCGTCTTGGTTGTCGGCATATCCAGTATGGTTGCTTTCATGTTAGTTTGGTTTAGAAAAATTCCTCAATTAAGGTTTCAAAGATCGGGTTCATCCAAACCAATATCTGTCAGTTATTCATCATTGAATTACATAAATCCGTCATACTATAGGACAAATTGTGCAGGAACCGGATTTATTCGTCATTTTTATCATAAGTAGTCATTTTATAACTGATCTATAGCCACTTGGATATTTTTTCAGTTTATATTTATGGTATTGTGTCCAGAACAAACCGAACGATAAGCATCCTTTTCTGCCTGCTGCTATTACCGGCTGCCCGTGTAGCGGCCCAATCATCTCCTGCCTATGAAAGCATTTCCATTGCCCAGGGTTTATCACAGGGTATGGTGTTCGACATTTTACAAGACCAGGAAGGTTTTATCTGGGTAGCTACCAAGAATGGCCTGAACCGGTATGATGGTTATGACTTTAAGGTTTTCAGCAATGATCCATATAATGATCATACCCTCAGCAGCAATACCATTTTAAAACTGTTTGAAGATTCAAAAGGCAGGATCTGGATTGGAACTGAAAATGCCGGCGTAAACATTTACGACAAAAAGAGCGGGAAATTCTTTCGCATCAGTAACCGAAATGCAGATCCCGGCAGTTTATCGGGTAATGTGATCCGTTATATTGAAGAACTGGCAGACGGCAGGATCCTGGT
>JAKQKY010000277.1 GCA_029560415.1 Bacteroidota bacterium
CAATTGACAATATTGTAACTGAGCCCGTCTTTTTCTGTGAGGTGATGAAATACAATATCCGGCTGTTGTGCAGCAGCTGTAAATGATTTCAGCAGTAATAGTATAAGGACCAACCGGCGCATAATGGAAAAGTATAAACAAAATAGTTGATGGCAAAAAGCATCTCAATAAAACACGGCTGATTTATTGTGAAGCGTGGTAAAAACAAAATGAACCGTAGATGAAAAATTATTGGAGCTAGCTGGATAGCGTTGCGTCGGCATAATACAGCCTTTGTTACAACGCCTTATTTTCAATTTTCCCCGTTCCATTTGGTAAACAAACAACTTCGGACAGTAAAGCTTTTTAACCGCTTTGATAATTTTCATTTTTGCACCACAAACAACTACTATTATGAAAAAAACATTTCTTGTAACAGGTATTCTATTGACAACTGCCATTTCATTTGCTCAAAACAATGTAGGTATCGGTACCACAACGCCCAACAACAGTGCAATACTGGATATCAGCAGCAACACCAAAGGCTTGCTGATTCCGCGACTGACAACAACACAAAAAAATGCAATTGTAAATCCCGCTGCCGGCCTGATGATATATGATACAGAGAACAAAAGACTGTCAATATATAACGGAAGCGTATGGACAGATAACAGCATTGGCGGAAGTCAAACTTCAACCATGCTCCCTATTGACAGCACTGGTAATTTTTATGGTGCAATCAATATAACCAATACCAGTAACAATATTAACACGTATACCATTGGTGCATTTAATAGTAATGGTAGTGCTGTCTTGGCCCGTAGTGATTCTGGCAGCGCTATCAGGGGTATTTCAACGCAATACCTTAGTGCGGGTATATATGGCAATAACAATAGTTTAAGCGGGGGGTATGGTGTATATGGTACCGCAGGCTCCACTGGCACAGGCGTGTACGGTACAGTAAATGGAGCCGGTAGCGGCCTTTGGGGAAATAATAGCGGTAACGGTTTTGGCATCAGGGGCATAAGCGAGTCCGGCATTGGTGTTTATGGCAGATCGAATGGAAACAGCACCAGTACGGGCGTTTTTGGCCAAAGCACGAATGGCAAAGGCATATATGCACTGACTAGTTTTGGCACCGGCATATTGTCGGAGGCAGTGGGCACTACCGGCGTAGCGGCAAAATTTGTACAAACCTTTTCCGCTGGCAAGGCGTTAGAAGTGATAGGTAATGTAAAGATCAGTGGCGGTAATACCAATCCCTCAAACGGTGCCGTACTCACCAGCGATGCAGCAGGAAATGCTGTTTGGAAAAATGTGAAAGTGGCATTCCTTGCAAAAAACGATGAGTTCAATCTTGCGTCGGGAACTATTAGCAATAATACTACCACTACACTCAGCTTCTCAGCTGAAGAACATGATTACACAAATAATTTTTCATCAGGCGTTTTCACAGCACCAGTTGCCGGTTTATATCATTTTAGCGCAACAATAGTCTTTTCGATGTATGATATAAATGATAATATTGATTTTGCATACCTTTCTTTTAGGGTAACCCAGGCCGGCAGTTCCAGCAATAAAGGCAGGAGTATAGAGTTCTATGGAAAAAACTCAACCTCATCATGGGTTAATGCAAATGTGAATGCTGATATTAAACTGGCGGCAGGTGATACCGTATCCCTTATTGGCACACAAAGAAATACTGCATCAGCCAGCGTTGGCTGGTATGGTAAATTCTTTGGGCACCTGGTGTTTGCAGACTAAGCTTTTCTCAATAAATCTTCAACGATGCTCGCTGAAACCTCCGCAGGTTGCTCACCCCTGAAAAAAACCAAATAATCTTACAGCTAACTGTTATAAAATGCTCTTTCTATTTGAAGGAGCATTTACGTATTCAGAAAGGGGGAATATTAGATAGTTTGAAAATCTCGATCCTGCAACACGTTTTATTGCGCTTTTAATACACTTCAATCATCCTGCACCACTGTTGAACACCTAATTTTTTTAAAACTTCAGTAACCCATTCATCTTTATACTCTAAACCATCAGACAAATGAAAAAGTTTCTAATATTTTTTAGTTTACTCGTTAGCGTTAGTTTATCCTCTATTTGCCAAAATAACGTAGGGATTGGCACCAGTTCTCCCAATGCAAGTGCCATACTTGAAATCAACAGTACAACAAAAGGTTTGTTAATTCCACGAATGACCACTGCACAACGTACTGCAGTCAGCTCTCCTGCTAATGGCTTGCTGGTATTTGATACGAATACAAAAACAATTTGGGCCTGGGATGGCACTGCGTGGAAAAACCTGACTTCAAGTGGTGGTGGTGGCAGCCTGTCATTACCATTTGCAGAAACAATCAATACA
>JAKQKY010000296.1 GCA_029560415.1 Bacteroidota bacterium
ATACAATGTCGTTTAGTTAAGCTCTTAGAAGTTTATGAATAACCGCCGACGGGGTTAGTTCTAACTAAGTTGGTTGACAATTCACCACCTGCCTGCCGGTAGGCAAGGTTCACTATTCAACATTCCCTATTCACCATTCACAATTCACTATTCACCATTCACCCTCCACCTTTCACTTTTTTCCCTAATTTCGCTACACCCATTAAAAAGCTATGACAATAAATCTCCGGACATTCAAACTGAAATTTAACCTCAACAGGAAAGCATTCCGTTCGTTCTTAACCCGCCTGGAAAATAAACCGCCCAAGCAGCTCTATAAGATGATGCTGGAAACAGACAGGGAAGTATTTGCTGAACTGGATTGCCTGGATTGTGGCAACTGCTGTAAAAAAATGACGCCGACTTTTACACCGGTGGATATCAAAAGAATTGCTGGTCATTTTAGTATGACACCGGAGGCTTTCAAAGACAAATGGCTGGTGTATGAAAAAAAGGACGGCGACTGGCAAAACAAAAAACAACCCTGCCAGTTTTTAAATCTATCTGATAATAAGTGCAGCATCTACCCCATCCGTCCGTCGGATTGCAGCGGCTTTCCGCATTTTACCAAAAAGCAACCCTCGGAATACATGCATGTACACAAGCAGAATATTGAGTATTGTCCTGCTACGTACCGCATGGTGGAAAAAATGATGGAGAAAGTAAACAGGTGATCAGAGATGTACATCTTCAATTAAAAAATAGTCAGGCGCTTTTCCATTCACCAGCATGATGGAGAGAATATCAAACTGTATACGTTTCCATTGGGGATGCAGGTAGAGATACTCTTCTGCAGCATTGATCAGGTTTTGTATCTTTTTGTTGCCAACCCTTTCTTCCGGCATTCCGTAACTGGCAGTGCGCCTGGTTTTAATTTCTATAAAATGAAGTACGGTATCTTTTGCTGCAATGACATCCACCTCCCAACGGGAATGGCGCCAGTTTTTTTCTAATATGGTATAGCCCTGCCGTTCAATGAATGACCAGCCTACCTCTTCCCCAACCTTTCCTGTATGTATGTGCTTTGCCATGATACGCTCATTATAAAGATATCAACATGATACCAATAAAAGCATGGAGCAAAATATTGGTTCGCATGCTTAAATACCTATTTTTGCTGCAAAGAACAAAAAATGCAAAAACAAACATATTCTTCAATCATCATTGCTTCTATACTGGTATTATTGGCCGCTGTTTCACGTGTGGCCATGTACCCTGATAATTTCAGCCCGATGATCGGCATGGCCATTTTTGGCGGTGCGGTGATCAAAGATAAAAGAATGGCTTTTGCCCTGCCGCTTTTCGCCATGCTGCTATCTGATATCATGTTTGAAGTGTTTGACATTGCCCAGGGCTTTTGGGGATTGGGCCAGTTGATCGGCTATGGTATTTTTGCCTTGATCACGGTGATCGCATTCAACCTGAAAAAATTCAGCGTGCTGAACATTGCGGGTTATTCCATTATGTCATCCGTTATTTTCTTTGTACTGTCTAACCTTTCATTCTTCTTTATCGACAACCCGGTATACCATACCTACACACAAGACCTCAATGGTTTTTTACAGTGTTACATATCGGCATTACCATTCTTTAAAACAAGTGTGGTAGCAGACCTCATGTACAGCGGGCTGTTGTTTGGGATATATGCGTTGGTACAAAAATTTGCTTTT
>JAKQKY010000315.1 GCA_029560415.1 Bacteroidota bacterium
GTACAACTGGTTTGATTGTTGAGCAGTTCCTGGTGGTACCTGGCGATGTTGGTAAATGAAAACATGTTGTCTAGACCGGTATTTTTTATGAAATCAGCCGAAGTATGCCAACTTCGTACCCTGAAAAGACAGGGCTGTTGCACACTTCGGCTGAAAATAATGTTCGGATGCTGTTTATTGGGTTACTTCTTTCTTGGTATCTTTTTCTTTGATGCCCTCTTCAATTTCACTTTTTACATTAGATTTCGCATCGTTGAATTCACGAATTCCACGGCCTACGCCTCTCATCAGTTCAGGAATTTTTTTACCGCCAAACATCAAAAGAACGATCAGGATGATCAGGATCCACTCGCTGCCGCCCGGCATCGACAACAGCAAAACAGCATTATTGATAAGTAGTAACATAATAAGATTTTGAACAGCAAAGATAAACGTTTTTTAAGCATCCCGTTTATTTGTTATCAATTAATGAGGCAAGATTAACCGTCCATTAACCACATCGTTTGCTGAGGCTTATTGTTACCGGATGTATCGACCGCATTTGGCTTTGCCATTAGCGGCTTCATAGGGAGAAATGCCCCTGGCGCATGACAGGCAACTTATCGTAACAACGATGATAACGAGGGCAAACATGACGATTCTTCTCATGGTAAATAATTTACATGGTTAAAAATGTGGTAAGCGTTTACGATGAGGGGGTGGAAATGTTCAGAGGATGATCAGGTAAGAACAGGAGGTAAATCTAATAAAAGGATCACGTAAATGCAAGGGATGGACATAAAAAAAGCGAAATGAGATACATTCCGCTTTTTTTCAATGCTTTATAGATATTATTTGGCCAGATCTTTCTTGGTTTTGGTACCAACTGCCATTCTTTTTTCTTTGATACGGGCACTTTTTCCGCTTCTTTCACGAAGGAAATAAAGTTTTGCACGCCTAACACGGCCTACTTTGTTTAAAACGATGCTTTCGATGTTTGGCGAAAAGATCGGGAATAAACGTTCAACACCAACACCATCGCTCATTTTACGAACTGTAAAGGTAGCGGTAGCACCAGTTCCCTGGCGTTTGATCACGTCTCCTTTGAAACTCTGGATACGCTCTTTGTTACCCTCGATGATCCTATAGTTAACAGTAATGTTATCTCCTGCTTTAAATGTTGGAAGCGTTGGTTTGTTGGTCAACTGCTCATGAACAAATGCTATTGCGTTCATATTGTTATTTTTTTACGGACGGCAAAGGTAGGGAAAAAACTATTAGTTTCTATGATAAAAGTAAAAAAAATAAAGATTCTTGCAGGAATTAAAAAAAGTCAGGTGAATTCATTTTAGACTCTGATATGTGTAATATATTCACATTTTATTGAATTCATACCTTATAGTAACATAAAATCATGAAAACCTTTCTTCTAAGACTTAATTTACTTCTATTATCATTATTTATTGGCCAACAAATGATTACTGCCCAGAGTTTAAGTTGGGCAGGCCAGGTTTCAGGACCTAACAGCAAGCAGTTAAACGGAATGGTTACTGATTCGCAAGGGAATCTTTATTCAATAATATCTTTCACCGGAACAGCCGATATAGATCCGGGGCCCGGTGCAGTTAACCTTACTACCACTAGGGTTAACTATGATCATGATTTCGTAGTAATAAAGCAGGCGCCAGACGGAACACTGTTATGGTATAAAAGATTTGGTGGAGATTCAATAGATATTGCCCGGCGTATGACTATTAGTCCGGATGGGTTCTTGGATATTCTTGGTGACTTTAGAGTAACTGTAGATTTTGATCCGGGGCCCGGTGTGGTGAGTCTCAGCTCAGCAACAGCCAACCAGGATCCCTTTTATCTAAGACTTGACTTGGATGGTAATTTTATATTTGTAAAACACTTTCCATCCACTATTAATGGAAGTCTTTATGGCCGTACTATTACAACAGATAATGACGGCAATGTGATAATCGGCTTTACTTTTAGTGGAACCATAGACTTTGATCCCGGGCCAGCTGATGCCAGTTTAACATCAGGAGGGGTGGATATTGCATTCTGTAAATTCTCACACGACGGAACATTTTTATGGGCTAAATGTTTTGCCGGGGATTATCAAACAGATATGATAAATACTGTAACCACTGATAAGGATAATAATATTTTATTGGGAGGATATTTTGGCGGAACAGTAGATTTTGAACCGGGAGCAGGCGTGTTTAACATGGTTTCTGCAGGTGCAAACGATGCTTTCATAGTCAAATTAAATCCGGCAGGAGATTTATTATGGGCAAAACAATTCGGCGACATTGCCAATGGTGCCGGTGTTTCGGGCATTGTTTCAGATGCGGCAGGAAATATTTTTTATGCGGGTGGTTTTTCAGGGTCAGTGGACCTGGACGCAGGCGCAGGGGTAGCCTATTTTTATTGCAATACAACCGATGTTTACCTGATTAAATTACAGCCTGGGGGCGAATTTTTATGGGCAAAAACGATTGGTAACAGCAACACGGTAGAATATGCAGCAACTCTTTTGCGAAGCAGCGACGGTAGCTTAATAATTCCTGTAGGTTTCAATTCTTCATTCGATGCAGATCCCGATAGTGGTATTCAGATCGTTAATACAAACGGTGATTACGATATTGCATTTATTACCTTAAATGCAAATGGCGAATTTGGATCTGTGAAAAGTATCGGCGGAACAGGAGGTGACAATATAAGTACATCACATATCGACCAGAATAACAGTCTTTATTTTGCAGGTATATTTGACGGTGCAGTAGATTTTGATCCGGGACCCGCATTTAATATCCTCACTTCTGTTGGATTATTTCCTTACTGCGATATGTTTCAGATGAAACTGGCAACCTCAAATTATATAAAAGGAATCACTTATTTCGATATTAATAACGACGGTACACAACAAGGCAGCGAACCGGCACTTGCAAATGTTATTATACGTGCTACACGAAATGGCCTTAATTATTATGGAATTTCCGATACAACCGGTCACTACCTGATACAGGCAGACACACTGAATTATACAATTTCACCGGCATTGCCTCTTTATTATTCATCCTTTAACCCGCTATCTCATAGCGCAGCTTTTGGATCATTATTCGGACAGCAAGACACCGCTAATCATTTTGGATTGTTTCCAGCCAATAGTATACGTGATGTTGCAGTTGCTATTACAAACCTCGGCCCTGCAAGGCCAGGCCGCTCAACCATATATAGAATTACATATACCAATATCGGGACTGAAACCATTTCGGGAAACATTGTTGTAACAAAAGATCCCTTGCTTACATTTTCAAGCGCTGATCCCGCACCTTTTTCGTTTACTAACCCTACAATTACATGGAATTTTGCGGGCCTTGCTCCATCGCAATCCAGTAATATAGATGTCAGGCTTGATGTATTACCACAGGCAACACTAGGAACATTTTTAAAAACCTATGTGAACATAAATACAACTAATGATTTCAACCTGTTGAATAATGTTGATTCATTAAATCATGTTGTTATAACAAGTTTTGATCCTAATGAAAAAGAAGTGTTCCCGGATGGAGCTATTAGAACAACTTTTGTGAGTAATGGTAAAGAGTTGGATTATACAATACGTTTTCAGAACACCGGTAATGATACTGCCTTTTTAATAGTTGTAAGAGATACACTCAGTGCAAATCTTGATATAAGTAGTTTCAGAATGATATCTGCGTCGCATCCTTATTCGGTAAGTTTAAAAGGAAACGGAATACTGGAATGGAAGTTCAATAATATTTTGTTGCCAGATAGTAATGTAAATGAAGCGGCAAGCCATGGATATGTTCGATATAGGATCAAGGCAAAAACGTCGCTTATTGTAGGTGACGAAATAAAAAACAAGGCAGCTATTTATTTTGATTATAACAGCTCTGTTTTAACAAATGAAACAATGAATATAATTGTTCAGGATCCTTTACCACTTCAATTGCTCAGTTTCGAGGGCAAAAAGGGTAATAACCGCATTCACTTATACTGGAATACGACAGCCGAAAAAAATACTTCTTATTTTGTTATTGAACATGCAACACATTCTTCAGGCTTCTTTACTATAGGAAAATTGGCTTCAAAAGGAAGTTATAACATTCAGAATAATTATGAATTTGATGATTTGCACCCTACTGATGGAACTAATTATTATAGGTTGAGAATAGTAGATCTCGATGGAAGTTTCTATTATAGCCCTATCATTGAATTTGAATTTACAGGCAATGATATTTTTTCTGTAACACCTAACCCTGCTACAAATTTCTTAATAATAAAGCACCCCGTTGGAGAGAATGGGCAAATAAAAGTTATCGATCAGAACGGACGGGTTTTGATAAACAAGGTTATTCAAAATTCTACAACCGAAACACAACTAAACATAAAACAACTTCCTGTTGGCATTTATACAATTACCTGGTCTGATAAAAATAAAACCCGTATCAAAAAAGTTATTAAATACTAGATGGGTAACTATCTAAATAAAAAAAGGGATCATATTTAAAATATCATCCCTTTTTATTCATGTCATTTTTAGCTTGCAGGAGCTGCATTACAAAATAAATTCTCAGACTTCGATTTCAATTATTTTGTATAAACCGGGTTACCTGGCAATATTCACTGCTCTTTTTTCACGTATTACCGTAACTTTTATCTGTCCCGGGAAAGTCATTTCTTCCTGTATTTTCTGGGCAATTTCAAAGCTGAGTTTATCGCTGTCGCCATCGGTAACCTTATCTGCTTCCACGATCACCCTGAGTTCACGACCCGCCTGGATGGCATAGGCTTTTTCAACACCCTGGTACGAAAGGGCCAGGTTTTCCAGGTCTTTGATACGCTGGATATACTGTTGCATGATCTCTCTCCTGGCTCCCGGTCTTGCGCCGCTGATGGCATCACAGGCCTGGATGATCGGGGAGATCACGTATTTCATTTCCATTTCATCATGGTGAGCGCCGATGGCATTCACTACAGCCGGGTTTTCACCATATTTTTCGGCCAGCTTGGCGCCGAGTAAGGCATGGCTCAATTCTGTTTCTTCATCGGGCACTTTGCCAATATCGTGCAATAAACCAGCTCTCTTGGCAAGTTTGGGGTTCATCCCCAGTTCGGCCGCCATGATGCTGCAAAGATTAGCCGTTTCGCGGCTATGCATGAGCAGGTTCTGACCATAAGAAGAACGGAAACGCATACGACCTACCATGCGGATAAGTTCTTTATGCAACCCATGAATGCCGAGT
>JAKQKY010000317.1 GCA_029560415.1 Bacteroidota bacterium
TTGCTAAGGTTTACCTACGCCGGGATATTGGCTGATGAAGTTAAATTCAAAACTGTCTCTTTGCTTTAACTGATCAATGAAAGTATGCAAGGAACAGGAATCGTCGGAGTTGGAGTATATCTGGTCATGCGCCAGTATTACCAGGTGATCGGGCATATTGGTTTGGCGGTTGGCGAAGGCGAGGTCAATTTCCTTCAACATGTCATCTGCAGATTGCACCAGTCTTTGATCTGTATTGAAATGCCACTCCAGGTCCCAACCGATCGCCTTAAAACCATGTGCATATAAACTATCGGCCGTAGCTTCCGATGATTTGATATCCGTTTTACGGCTGCTGTCGGTTCGCCAGATATTTCTTCCCGGTGTACGTATGATATTTGTCCGAAGATTTAGACTATCGGCACAACGGGCAAAGTCTTTTACTGCGCTATCAGGATTTTCGTAGAATTGCCTGTATTTATTTTCAAAGGCGTGTGTAAAGCTGTGATTGGCAATTTCGAATAGGGTATCCCGTGATACACTGTCGTATATGGATGACTGGTAGTTGCTGCCGTACACGTGTTCACCGATCACGAACAGGGTTACCGGTAATTGTCCGGCTGTAATGATCCTTTTTACATTGCGTGTTCCCTTATTGGGTCCATCATCGAATGTCAGGTAAATGGTCTTTTTCTTTTTAGCAGGTGGTTTGGCCTTTATAACCGTTACAACTACCGTATCGGGTACTGGCGTTGGCGGTTTAAACGGGATCTCCTGTTTACCGGTTTTATAAAAATAAAGGGAACTGAATGCTACCGTGAGCAGGCAGGCTTTGAAAGTGGCGGTATCGTAAAGATTTCCGCCGGGGTCGGGGTCCATGGTGGGTTTGATTTGAATGTGAAGATAATCGGGCGGAACATTGCCGGTTAGTTTTCAATGTTAAATAATTATGAATTCAATGCATAAAGCTATCCGTTCAAAATCCGCTTCGCCCATTGTCTATTGCCTTTTGCCCATTACCTTTGCGGCATGGATCAGTTATTGGCACAAATCGCAAAATATAAATCTGAAATTGAATCAGAAACGGTTACCAGCAAAGAAGAACTGGAATCATTCCGCATCAAATATCTTGGTACCAAGGGTTTGGTTAAAACCATCATGGGCGAAATGAAAACCGTTGCAGCCGATAAAAAGAAAGAAGCGGGGCAATTGCTGAATGAGTTTAAAATATTTACAGAAGGATTTTTTGACAACCTGAAGAATGGTTTTGGCGAGGAATCCGGTAATGGAGCACCTTCCATCGATACCAGTTTACCTGGCGATCCGCTTCCGTTGGGCGGCCGTCATCCCATCAGCATTGTACAAAACAAGATCATTTCCATTTTTAACCGGTTAGGTTTTTCCGTGGCAGAAGGACCGGAAATTGAAGACGACTGGCATAATTTTACCGCATTGAACCTGCCCGAAAATCACCCGGCCAGGGACATGCAGGATACCTTTTATATTTCTCAAAATCCAGATTGGCTGTTGCGCACCCATACCAGCAGTGTGCAGATCAGGGAAATGAAAAAAGGTCAGTTGCCCTTGCGCATTATCTGCCCGGGAAGAGTGTATCGCAACGAAACCATCAGCGCCAGGGCCCATTGTTTTTTTAACCAGGTTGAAGGGTTATACATTGCAGAAAATGTGTCTTTCGCCGATCTGAAACAAACCCTGTATTTCTTCGTAAAACAAATGTTTGGCGAAAAAGTAAAGATCAGGTTCAGGCCATCTTATTTTCCCTTTACCGAACCCAGTGCCGAAATGGATATCAGTTGCCTCATTTGTGGAGGAACTGGTTGCAATGTGTGTAAGAAGACCGGCTGGGTAGAAATACTGGGTTGTGGTATGGTACATCCCAAAGTGCTTGAAAATTGTGGTATCGACAGCAATAAATATACAGGCTTCGCATTCGGAATGGGCATCGAACGCATTACCATGCTAAGTTACCAGGTAAAGGACCTGCGCCTGTTCAGCGAAAATGATCTTCGTTTTTTAAAGCAATTCACCCAGGCGGTTTAACTTCAGTTGATAAATACTACCTGCAACAAATATCTTTTAACGGGATAGCTGCCTTTGGCATTATAATTGAATCCAGTTTCATACATTAAACTACTTATGATGAAGAGCATTCACATTTTATCTGGGCTTGTGTTGGCCATCTGCCTGTTTACTTCCTGCGCCACTTCAAAAGAAGCCCGCAATTATAAAAAGAATCTTAATGGTAACTGGCAATTGCAAACAGTTGTATCGGAAGGTATAACAGGTAAAATAAAGGCCCAGTTGTTCAACGAAGCCGATTTTAATTGTTTTGTTGGCAGCACCTGGAATTTTAACCAGTTAAATAACCTGGGCAGTTATACGATCAATAAGAATGCAAATGAATGTGTATCCATTAAAAGAGAATTCCGTTGGTCAATATATGAAGCCACCGGCGAACCCAAGTTATTTCAATTCAAGCGCCTTGATGAAAAGCTGAAAGAAATGGATGAAAACGGAAGTGGGTTTCGTTTTACGATCATCAGGCTGGAAGGCGCAAATATGCAGCTGCGTTCCGAGATCAATTTTGAAGGAAAGCCTGCAGCGTTTGTTTACAATTTTGTACGGATATAATTTTACATTAACCTTTAACTCAAGTTCATGAAACATATTTTTAAACAATCAAGCCTGCTTACAGCAGCAGTGATTATCTTATTCAGTAGCTGCGAATCTACCAAAAGAATGAGTAACCAAAGCAAGGGCGTGGCCGTTGGTGCTGCGGGTGGTGCAGTAATAGGCGGCATCATTGGTAATAATGTTGGAAAAAAAGGCAATACGGCCCTGGGTGCGTTAATTGGCGCAGCAGTTGGTGGGGTAGCAGGTGGATTGATCGGGAATAAAATGGATCGCCAGGCACAAAAAATAAAAACAGAGATCCCGGGTGCAAAAGTGGAACGTGTAGGCGAGGGAATTAATGTAACGTTTGATGAGAACAATCCCGATGGATCAAAGGCAGGTGTTTATTTTGCCACCAATAAATTTGATATCACAGCAAACTCCAAATTGGCCCTGGATAAACTGGTAAAAATCTTTGGAGAATATCCCGATACCGATATCCTGATCGAAGGTCATACTGATGATGTGGGAGCTGATGCATACAACATGACCTTATCAGAGAAAAGAGCACGGGCTGTTGGTGATTATTTAAAGAATGCAGGAATACCTGCTTCCAGGCTTAACATTAAATGGTACGGCGAAGGGCAACCAAAGGTAGATAATGATACAGATGCCAACAGGGCTTTGAACCGCAGGGTTGAATTTGTGATCACTGCCAATGAGAAAATGAAAACTGAAGCTAAAAAAGAAGCAGAACAGAATTAAGAAACACGGGGGTTACATATACTGCTGTGCGTGATTGCATTTTATTACAAAAAATAAAACGCAGAATCGCACAGCAGTTTTTTATTTTTGCAACTATGATAAAAACCATTTGTGTGGCCGGTGCCGGAACCATGGGAAGTGGCATTGCGCTGGCAGCGGCCCTGGCGGATTACGACGTGATATTGTTCGACAGCAACGAAAAAGTACTGGAAAATGCCGGCAGGATGATCGGTACAAACCTGGCTACCCTGGTGGCCAAACAAAA
>JAKQKY010000342.1 GCA_029560415.1 Bacteroidota bacterium
AAGGAAACGAAAAACAACTTCGTATAAATAAAAACGAAAGAATTTCTACATGAGAAAGAAAAACTTACTGCTGATCTGTTTAGTAACTGGCCTTAATAGTTTTGGACAAACAAATCCTGCCATTGTTAAATGGTTGCAGAACACTACCCAGACCGGTTCTTACTATGCATCAGGAAATCCTAACACTATTCCGAATAACATTTTAGTCAATTGCCAGGAAGTAAGTTATTCTGCCAACTTCGCTTATATAAAAACTGCCGGTGTCCCTGCTTATCCAACAGGACCTTTCCAGGATGGCAACCCTTCCAATGCCACAAACCAGAATGCCATTTTTAAAATGCCCTTGAACCCGGTGCAAAATACCGGTACGCCCACTGCAACCAATGGTGGTAATATCGGCATTTTTATCAATGGTGTGGCCTTATTTGACTATCGTGATGGAGTGGCCTGGAATAATACTACACAGGCACTTTGCGGGGGACCGGGTCGTCAGCCTTGTCCTGGTGGACCAATGGCTACGCAAGCCTGGAACCGGGATGCTGTGGTAGCAGAACGTGCAGGGTTTGATTGTGCCAAAGGACATCCTGCCATGGGCAACTATCATCATCACCAGAATCCATCGGCGTTTAAATTGGACCTCAGTGTAATTTCTTCCATTTGTAATTTATATGATGCAGATGGATTGTATGCTATTGACAGCACACAGCATTCTCCCCTGATCGGTTTTGCCTATGATGGCTTTCCAATCTATGGTGCCTATGGTTACAAAAATGCAGATGGTGGTGGAGGCATTGTAAGGATCAGGTCGGGTTACCAGTTAAGAAATATCAGCACCCGTACCAATGGCCCTGCTGTTAGTACAACCTATCCATTAGGTTATTTCAGGGAAGATTATGAATTTGTTGCGCATCCAGGCGAGGAAGAGTACCTGGATGTTCATAATGGAAGAATTTGTAAAACACCCGATTATCCGGATGGTATCTATTGCTATTTTGCCACCGTGGATGATGATTGGAATTCGGCTTATCCCTATGTAGTTGGCCCCACTTTTTATGGAGTATCTGCCAATAGAAAAGTGGCTAGTATAACCGAGGCCGTTACCATCTACACACCCGTGGTATTGCCTGTGCATCTTTCATTTTTTACAGGAAGGATCGACAAGTCAACGGCGATATTAAACTGGCAGACAAGCACAGAGATCAACAGCAGCTATTTCATCGTTGAACGCAGTACCGATGCGTTGCATTTTGAAACAGCCGGCCAGGTAGCTGCTGCTGGAAATACAACAACTGATTCCGATTATCAATTTACAGATCAAATCATTTCAACAGGCATATTATTCTATCGAATTAAAAAAGTAGATCGTGATGGAAAATTGACTTATTCAAATATTATCAAACTGCAACATAAAAAAACCAGCAGTGCTTTTAACCTCTTGCCCAATCCTGCGTCTGACTTAGTGGCTGTACAGTACAAAGGATTGCTGGAAGAAAATACCAATGTAATGATGTATACTATGGATGGCAAAATGGTGCTGCAAACCACCATCAACAAGGGACAAACGATCGCTTATTTTAATACGGAGACTTTGTATGCAGGCACCTATGTGGTGAGAATCATAAACAGTACGACTAACGAAAGTCACCGTGTGATCGTGGCAAGATAATAACCAACCCAACAATATTTTACCAGTTGAAGAAAATAAACTTTGTATTGTTATGTGCCTGTATCAGTGCAGCCTGTCTTGGTCAAACCACCAATCTCAGAACCGGCCTATGGAGTGACCGGGCTATGTGGAACACGAACATGGTTCCCGATAGTACGGATGATATTGTATTGGCATTTGATATCAGCATCGATATTGATGCCAGTTGCAGATCAATGCAGGTGAATGGCCATACCACCACCATCAATCCCGGGGTGAATGTATGTGTGGGTGAAAATAATGGTTGCAATAAAAGATCACCCAATATTATTTTCATCATTGCCGATGATATGGGCTGGGATGTGTTTGGCAACTATCCCGGCATTAACGGCACCAAGGCAACCACCCCCACGCTTGATTCACTCGCAACCAATGGAATTAGTTTTACAAACTATTGGGTCAATCCATTGTGTGCACCCACGAGGGCATCCCTGCTCACAGGGAAATATGCTTTCAGAACAGGTGTTGGTGGCGTGCAGGCGCCGCAAACGGCCACTTTACAAAGCAACGAAACCGTGATACAAAAATTTATCAACGACAGCACGGCGGATAAATATGCAACAGCCGTCATTGGCAAATGGCATGTAAATGCGGGCAATCAGTTATTGGCACCAGAAAACTTTGGTGTGGGTTATTTTACCGGCATTTTTACGGGTGCTGTTCAAAATTATTACAGCTGGACGCAAACAAGTGCCGGCACACAACAGAACATCACTACTTACACCACCACACATTTAGTAGACCAGTCGGTTAGCTGGATACAGCAGCAAAGCAAACCATTCTTTTTATGGTTGGCTTTTAATGCACCGCATACGCCTTTTCACCGGCCGCCGCTACAACTTATCTCTAATCAAAACCTGCCGGATAACCAGGCTGCGATCAATGCCAATCAATTCACTTATTACCTGGCTGCCATTGAAGCCATGGACAGGGAGATCGGCCGGTTGATCGCTTCGCTTACTGCAGCGCAAAGAGCAAATACCGTTTTTGTATTCATGGGTGATAATGGCACACCGGGGCAGGTGGCACAACTACCCCTTTCAACAAACGGTACCAAGAGTACTTTATTCCAGGGAGGCATTAATACACCCCTGCTGGTAAGTGGTAAAAATGTAACGAGAAAAAATGTGGTGGAAACGGGGCTGGTGCAGGCTCCGGATCTGTTTGCAACCTTTGCAGATATTACTTTTGCAGGTAATGGAAACTACAATGATGGCATCAGCATCAAACCATTATTCACCAATGCTGCGGCGGAAAAACGAACCTTTACTTACAGCGAACAGTTTGGCAATACCTCCACTACCAACGACGGCTACACGATCAGGAATACCAACTACAAACTGATTCACCTGCAAAACGGAACAGAGTACTTTTACAAAATCAGTACAGATCTTTTTGAAACGGCCAACTTGTTGTTAAATCCTTTGACGGCGGAGGCACAGCTGAACCTCGATGAACTCAGGTTGATAAAGGCGGGGTTGTAGTTTTTTTTTATCTCTTGTCTTCAAATCTGTAACATCCGCTCCTTCAGCTCAATCCGTGATGCTATCCTTTTTATAACTCCTGATAAAATCAACCACCTGGTTTTTAAATTTATCTTCTTCACCAAATAAAAAATGATGGCGGATCGGTAATACATACAAAGGAAATTCGGCTAATTCACTCTCGAATTTTTTCATCCGTACACCATCTTTTTCGGTGGTCAGGATCAATTTTTCTGAGGACCGCATTTTGGCAAACTGCTTTTTTATTTCCTTCAGGTCATCGCTGTCGAAGATATGATGATCTGCATAGCGCAGCATATCGTAAGAATGAACACTATTGGATAAATATTCTTTCAACGGACCAGGGTTGGCAATGCCACATACCAATAAGATATCCGCAGAATGCGTGAAATTGATCTCTTTCTTACTGAATAAATGATAGGGACGGCCATATTGTATTTCGGTAAAATAAACAGTTTGGTGCGGCAACGGATCCAGTTCCTCCAGCAGTTCACTTTTTTCTGTTGCGGTCAGTGCCGGTTTACATTTTGTAACAATAATGATCTCCGCTCTTTTGGCACTGCTTCTTACATCCCGCAGGTCACCGGCGGGCAACAACAGGTCCCTGGTGTACAGATCCTTCTGTTCGGTCAGCAAAATATTCAACCCGGCTTTTACCGACCGGTGTTGAAAAGCATCATCTAAAATGATCACATCCGTCTGCGGCCTGTCCTGCAATATCTGTGGAATGGCCACCAGCCGCTCCTCTCCCACGGCTACGGTGATACCTGGAAATTTTTTATGAAACTGCATCGGCTCATCACCGATCTCGAGGGCGGTGGTATTTTCTCCGGCAATACCAAATCCTTTGGTCTTGCGCTTGTACCCACGGCTGAGTGTAGCCGGAGTAAAATCATTTTTTAACAAGCGGATCAAATACTCCACCATCGGCGTT
>JAKQKY010000348.1 GCA_029560415.1 Bacteroidota bacterium
GAAACGGTCTCCCGAAACAATTTCCACATAATTAAATACCGGGAAGGTTACCGGCGCTTCTGCATCTTCAACCTGTGGGAATGTATTCAAATTCACCAGCGAGAAGCTGCTGGTAACGAGCGTATCATTTAATTTATTCAGATCAGCTGCATAAGTTACATAAGCTGTATCAAAATTATCGCCTGGGTTATTCAGGTTAACACCTGTAAAATTAATAAGGGCGGTTGCACCTGGTGCGATCAATGCTGGATTCGTAAGCGTACCGGTAAAGGTATTAGAACCACGTATCTTCAGGGTAACCGAAGCGGCTGCGGCTGGAATATTCGTTGTTCCGGTATTCCTCAGGCGAACGGGAATGGTAACCGGTGCACTGAAGCAGGTTGGCTGCGGCATACCGATCGAATCAACATTTGCATCTGCATTAGATGCGGTAATGATGATATCATCTATTGAAAACGCATTACCATATTTGCTCACCCCTTCAAAACCGATCTGGATCGTTTGTCCAACATATGCAGCCAGGCTCACATTTTCCTGCCTCCAAACGGGTGTTGTGGCTGCTGCATCAGGGCGTTGATATCCTGGTAACAAACGGGTCCACGTTACTCCTTTATCAGTTGAAACCGACAGGTATAAACTATCCAGGTCAGTCGGGAAAATATTATCATGGCTCATCCAGAAACTGATCTTAGGGGTAGACGCTGGTGGCAAAGAAATACAGTTGCTGTATAACCTGCTCGAAAATCCGAGGGAGCTTGCTCCGCTATAACTGTCAAATAGAAAAGAGAACGTTCCTGGTGCACGGGCCACCAAAGGCAATGTTTGATCTGTATTGAAATAATCACCGTCTTGTAGTCCCCAAAGCTGTCCACCAGATATTGTACTTGCAAATGGGAATACCGGTAAATCAGCTTCTACATCTTCAACCTGCGGGAACGCATTAAGTGTGCTGGCTGTTGAGTTGAGCGTTACCAAAGTGTCATTAAAGGTCGTTCCATCACCAGCCAGGGTAACAAATGCAGTATCAATAGTAAACCCAGGATTATTGAGGTTAACGCCTGCGAAAGAAATGGTGGATGTTCCGCCTGGAGCAATGATGGCTGCATTGCTGGCCGATCCGGTAAAGTTATTGGCTCCACGAACACGAATAGTGGCAGAAGCTGCACCGGCTGCAATATTTGATGTACCCTCATTGGCCACAATAACCGAAATCGTTTGCGGACTGCTGAAGCAGGATGGATTAGGAAAAACGATATCGGCTACACCAGCATCAACTGCGAATACATGTTTGAATTGGATCGCCGGCCTGAAAATAGATGCAGTAAGACTGGTTACCCCTGAAACAGGTGCACCGGCAGCATTATACCTGCGGGTACTGTTCGCTGCTTCATCGATAGCATTTCCTACCGCACAGTTAAATACATAGGTACCGTGAATAACATTGTCTACCCGCTCAATCAGCACTTGCAGGTTGTTGCCGGCCGTACGAACAAATGGAGTTGTTAGGGTTACTCCAACTATGCCCAATGGGGTAGCATTAAATGTACCATTGAACACCTGGGTATATCCCGCTGTACTGTAAGCACCTGTTGCAAAAGTAGTTGTTCCGGCAGGCACATTCCTCATGTAGAGCCTGAAGTTGGTGATGTTGGTGGGTGTACCCAGGGTACTTGCAAAGAAATTAACCTGTTGAATGGCCGTACCGGCAGTAATGAAATTACCAGCGCCTATCTCGGCTTCGGTATAAATAGACTCGCTTACATGATAGTTAGATAAACCAATCACCACATTTCCGCTGGTGCCGGGATTTCCAACAATGTCAACGGTTTGAGCAAAAGTTCCTGCGCTAATGATCACTGTAAGTAATAGCAGGTAGATTTTCTTCATAATAATTTAATTTTTGGTGCGAAAAGCATTTTCATGCTGCCGCCGTTTAGGGAAAAAGTGTGTAAGAATACGGGGGATTTTTTAGGCAAACTAAGATATACTAATTCCTAATGCTGCCAAAAACTAATCTGTTTTTCAGACCCTTTTTTTGTAAAAAAAGCTGCTTTTGAACGAAAAGGACTCTTTCAGATTAATAAATGCTTCAAATCATTGGAAAAAGCACTTACAAGATGTGCATAATGAATCTCTCAATTGTAAATTGTTTTAATGAACTTGTTAGTCTAAATATATCGGTATGTTTTTGATTCTATTGGGTTTTATCATCATCATCATTTCAATAACCGTAATGTCCAGAACGCCCGCCTGGCAAAAATTCAGGGGACTTGGCCGTATCGTTGGCCTTTTATTGATCATTCTTGGTTTTGCCAGCAGCTGCATCGTACAGATCAACCCTGGAGAGATAGGTATCAAGATCCTGTTTGGCAGTATACAGAATGATGTATTAGGGAGTGGCCTGCACCTGGTAAACCCTTTGCTGGAAATAAAAAAACTGGATGTGAAGACACAGAATTATACCATGAGCGGTCTTCATGATGAAGGCACACAGGTAGGTGATGATGCGATACGGGTATTAACCAGCGATGGACTTGAAGTAACCATCGACCTCACCGCTTTGTACCGGGTGGTTTCTGCCGATGCGCCCCGCCTGCTCAGGGAAACGGGTTCTGACTTTAGGGATAAGATCGTGCGCCCCATCACTCGAACCAAGATCCGTGACAATGCTGTTTATTACCAGGCGGTAGACCTGTTTGGCAATAAACGCGATGAATTTCAACAACGCATTTACAAAAGCATTGAAGATGATTTTAAAAAAAGAGGATTGATGCTGGAACAACTGCTGGTAAGAAACATCACGTTGCCCAATTCGGTAAAAGCGTCTATTGAATCGAAGATCAATGCAGAACAGGATGCTAAAAAAATGGAGTTTGTTTTGCTGAAAGAAAAACAGGAAGCAGAACGCAAAAGGGTAGAAGCCCAGGGTATTGCCGATTACCAGCGCATCATCAATACCGGGCTCACCGATCAACAGCTTCAATACGAACAGATCAAGGCTATGAAAGAACTGGCACTCAGTACCAATGCCAAAGTGATCGTTATGGGCAAAGGAAATAGCCCCATCATCCTGGATGCAAAATAAATGTACCTGCTACGCCAGCTGCCAATGCAATAACTTCATGGCATGGAAACAGTCACCATTAAGACATTTGATAATTATTTTTCCGCCAATATCATCCTTACAAGGCTCCAGGATGCCGGCGTTCATTGCTTCCTCAAAGATGAATATACGGTTACCATCGATCCCATTCTTAGCAATGCCATCGGTGGTATCAAATTACAGGTAAACATAGAAGATGCAGCCGTTGCTGAAAAAATGCTTCGGCAATTTGAGGACGAATACCTTCAATCTGCGCAATGTCCAGTTTGCAATGCACATGATTTCATGCAGGTTCCGAAGAGAGCTCCCGGAAATATACTCACCGCCATACT
>JAKQKY010000351.1 GCA_029560415.1 Bacteroidota bacterium
GAAATGATGCGTAAACATTACTACCCGGTTATTCAGAAGGAATATTTTCCCATTACCACACAGGATGCGGATTATCGTGCCAAGAGGATAGCGGATTATCTGAACCTGGTCCATGACATCGTACAACAGCAGGTTGAGAAGATCAGGCAATCTGTTTTTGAAAAAGGATCGGAGCTGGTAAAATATTTCGAGATGTTACCGGCCGAAAGTTATATCCGTCAACTGTATGTTAAGATGACCGAGACAACTGATCTTACGGAAAAAAATACATTGCAACATGCATTGCGCAACCAGGTAAAACCAGGTAGCATTGATGTGAATATCATGACCAAAACAGACCGTGATCAGTTTACCAGGGAAGGGACGTTAATAGATAATGGCTCGGATGCGGTCACTGCTTTGCGTGGCTTTGCAAACAGTAAATTGTCCAATGCTTCGGTTGTTTTTTCGGCGGGCATGAATCCGCGATTATACAATTACCTGGGCACATGCCCGGCTTTTGATGTGAATGAAGATGGTGAGTTTACCAAAAAAGTCATCATCAAGGTCAGCGATTACCGATCAGCGTTAATACAGGGAAAATACCTGGCTAAAAAAGGAATCTGGGTGAGTGAATTCAGGATCGAATCGGGACTCAATTGTGGTGGACATGCATTTGCAACAGAAGGACACTTAATGGGGCCGATCCTCGAAGAATTCAAGATGAAGAAAGTAGAACTTACCGATACCTTGTTTGAATTATACAATGCGGCACTATTTCAGAAAGCCAGCAAGCAGTTCAAATATCCGCCTTCCATAAGAATTTCGGCTCAAGGCGGTATAGGAACTTTTGAAGAAAATGAATTGTTACTTCATTATTATGAGGTTGATTCAGCCGGTTGGGGAACTCCGTTCCTCCTGGTGCCCGAAGCCACGACGGTGGATGAGAAAACACTTGCTTTGTTGAGTGCCGCTAAAGAAAGCGATGTGGTATTAAGTCATCGTTCACCCCTGGGCGTTAGATTCCATTATCTCAAAGAAACAAGTGCTGATATAGAACGGCAACAAAGGGTCCTGCAAGGCAAACCTGGCAGCCCTTGTACCGAAAAGTTCCTGGGCTTCAATACAGAATTTACCAAAGAACCCATTTGTACCGCATCCCGCAAATACCAGCAGTTGAAGATCGCTTCATTACAGGCCCGGCAATTACCGGAAGCTGAATATGACCGGTTATTGAAAGAGGTATTGGAAAAGGAATGTCTTTGCATAGGATTGAGTAACTCAGCTGCCATTCAGTATCAACAGGTGTTTGTTAAAAACCTGCCTTCGGTCACAATCTGCCCCGGACCCAATATTGCCAATTTCACAAAGATCGTTTCCCTGCAAACCATGACAGATCATATCTATGGCCGTACCAATATTATGACCAATCAAAACAGGCCGCATATGTTCATTGCCGAATTGCGTTTATACGTTAAATATCTTGAGGAACAATTGCAGGCCGATTTACAAAGTGCCCAGTTTGATAAACGACTGAAATATTTCCAGGGCTTTTATACTAATCTGCAAAGCGGAATTGATTATTATGTAATGTTGAATACATCGCATATACCTCACCGTGAAAAGTTTTTACAGGATCTTGAATGTGAAAGATTGACATTGGATCAAATGGCCAGTCAATACAGTTTAACAGGGAATATAGCGGGCATAAAAAAAGCCAGCTCTCTTGTGGAAGAGCCGGCCGTTCATGCGTGATTCATATATGCGAATTACAATTTCTCAAACTTAGCCTGGAAGAATCGGAGGTATTTGGGCTCATAGACCATTTTCATACCCTGGATTGATTTTCTTCTTTCATAAACCCTGCCAGCCGATTCAGCGATCACATCCATATGGGCCTGTGTGTATACCCTGCGTGGAATGGTGAATCTTACCAACTCCAGTTTTGGATAATAATTTTCCCCATTGGGTTTCCTGCCCGAAGAAACAATTCCCCTTTCCATGGTTCTTACTCCTGAATCAAGATAGATCTCTGCAGCAAGGGTTTGAGCCGGGTATTGATCCTGCGGAACATGCGGTAAAAATTTCTTCGCATCCACAAAGATGCCATGCCCGCCGATGGGTTTTACGATTGGTACCTCATATTCGATCATTTTATTTCCGAGGTAGATCACTTGTCCAACCCTGGCCCTGATATGATCATCACTAACGCTTTCGCCTATCCCTATGGCCATCGCTTCCATATCCCTTCCTGCTAATCCTCCATAGGTATGCAATCCCTCATACACTACTACCATGTTACGGGCTTCTTCAAATACATCCCAATCATTTATGGCCAGGAAGCCGCCGATATTAACCAACGCATCTTTCTTTGCACTCATGGTGGCACCATCGGTATAGGAACAGATCTCTTTTACGATGGACCTGATCGTTTTCTTATCATAACCTTTTTCCCTTTCCTGTATAAAGTATGCATTCTCTGCAACCCTTGTCATATCATGAATGATGCGGATGCCGTGTTTCCTTGTATAAGCTCTTAAGTCTTTCAGGTTTTTCATGCTGATGGGTTGCCCGCCGGCCATGTTCACACTGGTAGCGATGCTCACATAAGGAATTCTCTTGGCACCATATTTTTTAACAAGCTTATCCAGTTTCTCCAGGTCAACATTTCCTTTGAAAGGGTGATTGTTTTCAGGATCATGGGCTTCATCAATGATGATGTCTTCAAACTTGCCACCGGCCAGTTCCTGGTGCAGGCGGGTAGTAGTAAAATACATATTGCCAGGAATGATATCGCCTTTTTTGATCAGGATCTTTGATAGTATATTTTCGGCGCCACGGCCCTGGTGGGTTGGTATCAGGTATTTATAACCGTATGTTTCCTTTACTACTTCTTCCAGGTGGTAAAAATTCCGGCTGCCGGCATAGGCTTCATCGCCCATCATCATGCCGGCCCACTGACGGTCACTCATAGCCGAAGTTCCGCTGTCGGTAAGGAGATCAATATATACGTCTTCGGATTTCAACAGGAAGGTATTGTAACCTGCAACCTGCAAGGCTTTTTTTCGTTGAGGGGCTGTTGTCATTTTCAACAGCTCAACCATTTTTATTTTATAGGGTTCGGCCCAGCTATGTTTGATATTTTTCATTGTAGTTAATTTTAAATTATTGGATAGGGGAAAGCTTTGCTGTGAAATGCCTGAGTGCCGGAGCTTCTTCCGTGATACGCAGCCCGGTGATCTGATGCCTGTTATTAAAAACTTCGATAATCACTTCGGCCACATAGTCGATATGACTTTGCGTATATACCCTGCGGGGAATGGCCAGTCGCACGAGTTCAAGCGGCGCAGGGATGAGTCGTTGCAGGGAATCATATTTCCCAAACATCAATGACCCGATCTCAACACTGCGGATACCCCCATGCACATACAGTTCACCAGCCAAAGCCTGGCCCGGATACTGATCTGCAGGAATGTGGGGCAGGAATGCTTTCGCATCGAGGTACACGGCATGTCCACCTGCCGGTTGCATAACGGGAACGGATGCCTGCATTAATTTCTGGGTGAGGTATTCAATGCTGCGGATGCGGTACTGCAGGTAATGTTCATCCATTACTTCTTCTAATCCAATGGCAATGGCTTCGAGGTCGCGGCCGGCCAGCCCGCCATAGGTAGGAAATCCTTCTGTCAGGATCAGCATGTTCCTGCATTGTTGCGCAAGTAATTCATCATGCATGGCCAGGAATCCGCCTATATTGGCAAAGGCATCTTTCTTGGCACTCATCGTACATCCATCCGCATAAGAAAATAATTCATGTACAATGGAAGGAATGGATTTGTCTGCATAACCTTCTTCCCTTAGTTTGATGAAATATGCATTTTCTGCAAATCGGCAGGCATCGATGAACATTGGTATACCATGTGCTGTGCAGACAGTTCTTATGTCCCTGATATTCTGCATGCTCACCGGTTGTCCTCCACCGGAGTTATTCGTTACCGTTATGATGCACAGGGATATGTTTTCTGCGCCCTTTTCTGAGATGGTCTTTTTCAACAGTTCTATATCCATGTTTCCCTTGAATGGCGCCGGGATGGATGGATGCTTCCCTTCTTCGCAAAGGAGGTCGATACCAATGGCTCCCGAAAATTCAATATTGGCACGGGTTGTATCAAACAAAGTATTGCTTACGATGTATTTACCTTCGCCACCGAGTATACTGAATAGTATTTTTTCAGCGGCCCTTCCCTGGTGGGTTGGGATCACAATTGGCATGCCGGTGAGTTGCTGAATCGTTTTTTCGAAACGGAAAAAACTGGGGCTGCCAGCATAGGATTCATCTCCCCGCATGATGCCGGCCCATTGGTGGCTGCTCATGGCACTGGTACCGCTATCGGTCAGCAGGTCGATGAGTACATCGGTTGATCTTACGAGGAATAGATTATAAAATGCTTTTTTGAGAATTTCATGCCGCTCTTCTTTCGTGTTGAAATATATCGGTTCTACAGATTTTATCCTGAATGGTTCTATGATGGTGTTCATAAAAAATTTTATGGAATGAAATAAAGTAAATGGAAAAATGCTATGCCATGGGATGGCAATCAGTTAAGAAGGACGTTTGATGATATTTTTCCAGAGTTGCACGAACACAAAGATGGGCAACCAGTGTTACTTATAAAATGATTATGATCATGAAATCAAAAAATCTTATCCTGTGATCTCCCTGTTCACAAAAGTTAAATGGATAGCAGCTGTTTGATGGAGTTTATACTTCTGCAGCTAAAGCCGGTTTGTTATTAAAGATCACCTGGCCGTTGAAAATAATTTCCCAGGTAACCGGGATCGCTTTTTTCAACAAATAGCTTACCCCGCAGTATTTTTCCTGCGAATCGGTAACGGCGGATAATACAGCTTCCTGCATACCTGCATCGGCCAGGATGGTATAACGTATATGCATCGCCACATAGGATATGGGCGCTTGTTTGCTCAGTTCTCCGGTTACCTGTATACTCATGTCCTGAATTTCATTGCCCGACTTACGCAACAGGGCAACAATATCCATTCCCGTACAACCCGAAAGGGCTGCCAATACAAAGGGTTTAGGAATCGGGCCGGCATCTTCTCCACCCGATCTTTCGGGCGCATCCATTACTACGGTATGTCCATTGATCAATGCATTGAATTGCATTTTGCCCATCCATTGTGTTTCTATTTCATGTACAGCCATAACTACATTTTTAATCTTTATTGAATAAAGTAAAAGTAGCCTGTGCCGGCTTGTAGTTTCGTAACATTAATCACAATGCATGGAAGCTGGATATGATTTTCGTCAGTTTGAATTCCACAGAAGGGCAATTTGATCCGCAAAGACCAGGCTGGGTTCAAACAAATTAATGAGGAATTCTGCCAGGGAAAATAAATGGTAACTGTATAGTATAAACGCTACTAAGTAAATTTTGAAAATTTGTAATCGTTAATGATCCGCCAGTTTGATTCCTGTTTTTTCAAGGCTGATCTTTTTTTGTTTATACAGGTTGCCAAGGGTCATCTTAAAGGTTTTTTTACTCATGCCGAAGAATGAATAAATATCTTCCGGGTCGCTTTTGTCGTAATAGGGCAGGTAACCATTGTTCTCTCCCAGGAGGCGCATAATTTTTTCAGCTTCATCTTCTACACGATTGTATCCAGGTTTGCCTGCTGATACATCTATCTTATTATCGGCTGGATATATTTTTTTGATAAACCCCGTGAATTGGTCTCCCGATGTGATATTCCGGTATATCTCGTTAAAATGCAATACACCTGTATGCTGATTATTGATGATCACCACATACCCAATGTCGGTACGCCGGTAAACAGTCAGTTGCACAATGTCAAGTTCCTTCACCGTAAGATGGTCATTGCTTAAAAAGGGCTCCAGCTTTTCGGTGGCGGCTATACGCCCGGTTTGTTCATCCAGGTAAATTTTCACCAGGTATTCCCCATTAGGGATCATGGTGGTTTGCTGTTTGGATTTAGGAACGAAGATGTCTTTCATCAAACCCCAATCCAGGAATGCGCCCTGGGGAGTCACACTCACTGTACGAAGTTTTACAATGTCACCCAGGATGCCTTTGGGTGTTTGCGTGGTTGCGATCAGCCTGTCTTCTCCATCATGGTATACAAATACTCTGATCTCATCGCCTTCCTTTGCCCCGGCCGGCACAAATCTTTTGGGTAAAAGAATGCCTTCATTACCGTCATCCAGGTATAACCCAAAATCTACAGCCCGCAATACTTTCAGCAGATTATATTCGCCAACCTTTACCATACACCTTATTTAGCCTGCAAGATAAGCAAAACACGCCTGCAACTGCTGTTTACAGGTTGTGCAGGCGATACGCTGAAATGCATTATCTTCACACAAATAAAAGAAACCCTTGAAATTTACACAATTCGGATTCGACAACAGGCTTATGGAAGGCATTGAAGCCTCAGGTTACGAAGAAGCTACCCCGGTTCAGCAACAAGTAATCCCACACATACTGGAAGGAAAAGACATCATTGCATCTGCACAAACAGGTACTGGTAAAACAGCAGCTTTCCTGTTGCCATTGATTCATAAAATTATTACATCTACACACGATCAACATACGATAAATGCACTCGTGATCGTGCCTACACGGGAATTGGCCATCCAGATCGCCCAGCATCTTGAAGGGCTTTCCTATTTCACCAACATCAGCTCAATTGCAGTATATGGTGGTGGCGACGGTAATGCATTCATACAGGAAAAAAAGGCACTGAGCATGGGCGCCGATATTGTTGTTTGCACCCCGGGTAAAATGATGGCTCATATTAAAATGGGTTATGTAAAATTTGAAGGACTGAAGTACCTGGTCCTCGATGAGGCCGATCGCATGCTCGACATGGGCTTTTACGACGACATCATGTTCATCATCAATCACCTGCCACCTCAGCGGCAAAACCTGTTATTTTCGGCTACCATGCCGCATAAAATAAGGGAAATGGCCAGGAAGATCCTGCACAACCCTGAAGAAGTGAATATTTCCATCAGTAAGCCGCCGGAAAAAATCATCCAGCAGGCATTTATGGTGTATGACACACAGAAAATACCTTTGGTGTTGTTCCTGCTAAAAGAAAGAGATTTCAAAAGCGTTTTGATCTTTTGCAGCAGCAAGCTCAGTGTGAAGCAACTAACCCGGGAGCTTAAACGAAATAAACTGAATGCCGATGAGATCCACAGCGACCTGGACCAGGATAAAAGGGAAGAAGTGCTCATCAGCTTTAAAAGCGGGCGATTACCCGTACTGGTTGCCACGGATATCCTCAGCAGGGGCATAGATATCGATAACATCGACCTGGTGATCAATTATGATGTGCCGCATGATGGAGAAGATTATGTACACCGGATCGGTCGTACCGCCAGGGCAGCAGCTGACGGCACCGCCTATACGCTGGTAAGTGTGAAGGAACAGCGGAAATTCATGTCAATAGAAAAATTACTGGGAAAACCCGTTCCAAAGGCCGAAGTGCCCACTAGTTTCGGGGAAACACCAGCTTATAACCCAGCTGCTTCTTCCGGAGGTGCAACTGGCAACAGGCGACCAGGCAAACCCCGCAGGTTCAACAACAGCGCCAGCGGAAACCGGCATAAATAACCGGTTAAAACAACTACTTTTCATGCGGATGTTACACCGGCATTCGCCGGTCCCGCAATATATTTGTAAAAAAATTCCCGATATCAACGCAGGTTCCGATATATTATCAAGCCCTGTCGAATATTTAACAGGCATCTCTGCCTTGCGTGGCGACCTGCTTCGCAAAGAACTCGGCATTTTTACCTTTAAAGACCTGCTCGAACATTTTCCATTGCGGCATATTGATAAAACCAAGGTGGATAAGATCGCCAGCCTGTCACCGGTTGCAGAATATACACAGGTTGCCGGTAAGATCATGAGCCTGGATATCGTGGGAGAAAAAAGAGGAAAGAGGCTGGTTGCCCAGTTGAAAGATGACACTGGTATTTTAGAACTGGTTTGGTTCCAGGGCATCAGTTGGGTAGAAAAAGCTGTACAGGTGGGGCAGGACTACCTCGTATTTGGTAAGCTTGGCTTTTTTAATGGCAAAGCGCAGATCGCTCATCCCGATCTTGAAAATTTCTCTGCCCAGAACGCAGGAGGGAAAGCTTATTTGGAACCCATCTATCCATCTACCGAAAAACTCAAAGCCAGGGCCCTGCATGGAAAGGCGATCAGCAAAATAACACGCGAACTTTTTCAGAAATTATCAGAGAAAGACTTACCCGAGAATCTTCCTGCAGCAGTCATCGAAAAATTTAAACTCATCAGGCGATTCGATGCGTACAAACATATTCATTTCCCGGCATCAGAATTACATTATCAACACGCCTTACGAAGATTGAAATTTGAAGAATTTTTTTTCGCCCAGCTTCGTATACAACTCATTAAACTGGATCGCCAGCGATTTAGCCGGGGCTGGATTTTTGAGAAAGTAGGCGACCTTTTTAATACATTTTACAATCAATACCTTCCTTTTGAACTTACCGGTGCTCAAAAGAGAGTGTTGAAAGAGATCAGGAAAGATACCGGAACCGGTCACCAGATGAACCGGCTTTTGCAAGGCGATGTGGGCAGTGGTAAAACCATGGTGGCCTTATTGGCAATGCTCATTGCTGCAGATAACAAGAATGCGGCCGATGAACAATCCTTTCAAAGTGTGCTGATGGCGCCAACTGAAATATTGGCCCAGCAGCATTTCCAGGGCATTTCAGCCTTGTTGAAAGATCTCCCTGTACAAGTCGGCATTTTAACCGGGTCAAGTACCGCAAAGGAGCGAAGGCAAATTTTAAAAAGTTGTGAAGATGGCACCATGACGATCCTCATTGGCACCCATGCCATCATAGAAGATAAAGTAACCTTTCGCAATCTCGGGTTGGCTGTAGTAGATGAACAACATAAGTTTGGTGTAGCCCAACGGGCCCGGCTCTGGAAAAAAAATGTCATTCCCCCGCATATCCTGGTAATGACGGCAACGCCCATTCCACGTACGCTCGCCCTGACTGCATATGGCGACCTGGATTACAGCGTGATCGACGAATTACCTCCCGGCAGAAAGCCCATTACTACGGTTCACCGCTTCGAAACCGCCCGGCCACAGGTGATGGATTTCATCAAAGAACAGATCGCAGAAGGCAGGCAGGCATATATCATTTATCCATTGATTGAAGAAAGCAGTAAACTGGATTATGAGAACCTCATGAAAGGGTACGAAGAAGTAAAATCTTTTTTTCCGGAACCTGCATATTGGATCAGTATGGTACATGGCAAGCAGCCTGCCGATCAAAAAGAGACCAACATGCAGCGATTTGTTACCGGAGATACTCAAATATTAGTAGGCACCACTGTAATAGAAGTTGGGGTAAATGTGCCGAATGCATCGGTGATGCTGATTGAGAGTGCTGAAAAATTTGGACTATCACAATTACACCAATTGCGGGGCAGGGTTGGAAGGGGCGCTGAACAAAGTTTCTGTGTATTACTCACGGGACAGAAGCTCTCACAGGATGCCCGTGAAAGGCTAAAAATCATGACCAGTACCAATGATGGTTTTAAAATTGCAGAGAAAGACCTCGAGATCCGGGGGCCGGGAGAAATCGAAGGAACCCGTCAAAGTGGTGAATTAAACTTTAAGCTGGCCGATATCGTATATGATAAAGCCATGTTGGAAGTGGTAAGGGAAATTGTTGAGAAGCTGATCCAGGACGATCCGACGCTAGAGAATGAAGCGCATAAACCCGTGAAGGACCATATGCAGCAACAAAAAGCAAAGACAAGGTGGGGCAAAATTGCCTGATTTTTAAGGTTTCTTTAATAAAACAAACGGTGGTTATTTTCGTTTATATTGAGTAAATTGTAAAAAAGAAGATTTGAGCCGATTGAGTAAAAATATACTAACCTTTTCTTTATTATGCAGCTTGTCATTTTTAGCTGGCACGGTGAAGGCACAATTGGATTTTGTTGAAAACAAAGGTCAGTGGCACCGCAATGTTAACTATCGTAACGATTTTTCCAATGGATCTTTCTTTCTTGAAAAGGCAGGGTTTACCGTATTGCTTCACAACGCCGAAGAAATGGAAACTTTATCAGGATTTATTCACGGCCACAAACCCAGCGAAAAGCCTCTTAGCAATTTTACCCTGCATTCATTTGCCTACAAAGTAACTTTTTCAGGAGCAAGCCCTCTTGCTGCCCCGGTTCCTGAAAAAGTGCAAACCACTTACAACAATTATTATATTGGCAACGACCCTTCAGCCTGGGCTTCTCATTGCAGGGTGTACCAGGCCGTCACCTACAAAAATGTTTATCCAAACATTGATGTACGGTATTACAGTGATGCCGGCAGGTTGAAGTATGATATCATTGTTCGCCCGGGA
>JAKQKY010000373.1 GCA_029560415.1 Bacteroidota bacterium
CGACCTGTACAACAAGAGTTTTGGCATTCATACCAGCGAGGTACAGCAGTACCATGAAGCCAAATCCATTTCCTCCGAAAATACCTTTGATGAAAATAAAACGAGTGTCGAATTTTTAATGAGTGAGATCGTGCGGCTTACCGAAAAAATTGCCCACGAACTGCGGCAGGATGGGAAAACAGCAGGCTGTATTGCCGTAAAGATCCGCTATCCTGATTTTGAAACCTCCTCTAAACAAACCACCGTTCCATATACTTCTTCGGATGATGAGATCATCCCGGTTGCAAAAAAACTGTTTCATCAATTGTATAAAAAAGGCCAGCCGGTGCGGTTGCTGGGTGTAAAGCTAAGTGAACTCACCAATGAAGCCATACAAACTGATTTGTTTGCTAATAAAGAAAAGAAAACTGATTTGTATAAAGCGATAGATGATGTGAAGAACCGGTTTGGGAAGTTGAAAATAAAGAGGGCTTCTTCCAATTAATAGTTACTTTAGGTAAACTATAAATGTGTTTACCTCTCCATCCATAGAACTTTTTTACATTTTCTTCCAGGGAATTTTGCTTTTTCAGGCACTGGTTTTTTTTGCTATTTACTTTATTGCCGCCCAAAAAGATATTTTATTCTACAGCCTCTTTCTTAGCACTGCAGCAGCATATTTTTTCATCAATGCGCCATACATCTTTTTTGGAATTTCTGAAGAAGAAGTATGGAGTTCCACCTGGTATGATTTTATCAATACGCCGGTAATCATTGTAATAAACCTGTTTTATTTGTTGTTTCTTAAGGAATTTTTTTCTGACATTACTAACAATGCTGCTGTTTCAAGTATGTTTAATTTTTTATTGTGGCTGATGCCTGTAATATTTGTTGTTTTTCTATTGCTGACTTTTTTAAAATATGACCGGCAGTTTATATATTATATCGTGAAAATAATAACGATTTTTCCTTCAATCATTGCAGTATTTATCATCATCAGGCTAAAATTGCCATTTTCACGGCTGGTGGCCACCGGGTTATCCTTCACCGTTATAGGGACTTCCCTAACAACCTGGATGGATTTCCTGTATACTGAAGGAACCGGTGATTCAATTTTTTCGACAACCTATCCTTTCTTTTTTATCAGGCTGGGCACATTGGGTGACATGATCTTTTACCTTGCAGCCATTCTAAAGAAATGGCATTACCAGGAAAAGCAGCTTGCTATTGAAAAATTACAGTCACTGTTAACAATAGAAAAGCTGAGAAATAAAATATCATCAGAACTGCATGATGATATTGGTGGCACCCTCAGCGGTATTGCGAAGTATAGCCATATGACGGACGGGCAACTGCAAAAAGGGGATTATATTAAGGCAAAGAATTCCATAAATGTTATTCAGAGATCCGCCAATGAAATGATTGATAAACTGGGCGATCTGGTATGGGCTGTTAATCCAGACAAAGATTCATTTACAACGATGCTGGAGAGAATAAAAGAGTATGGCGAAGAGATGCGCCATGCAAAAAATATACAGTTCAGGTGTTTTTTTGAAAACACCAGTATTAAAAAGGAAACCGGCATGGATGTAAGGCAGCATTTATATCTCTTTGCAAAGGAAGCAATAAACAATGCTGTAAAACACAGCGGTGGAACCGCTATAGATTTTGATGTGACTTTTGAAAAAGGAAGTCTGGTGATGTTGATAAGGGACAATGGTAGCGGGTTGGATACAGAACAATCTTCAAAGGGTAATGGTCTGGCCAACATGCAAAAAAGAGCCGCTGCCCTTGATGCTGTTTACGATCTTTCTTCCGGTTCAGGAGCCGGAACACAGGTAAAAATGGTCGTAAAAACCACCCAGTGAGGTATTGGTGGCATTATCATTTCTCCTCATTTTCAACAGAGGATAAAATGGGAATAACAACGGTATTTGAAAAAAGTGCAAGTGACTTTCAAACTAAATGAGTTTTGAGGAAGTGAAGCCGCTGCATTTTGGATTTGACATATAGGCAAGAGCAATATGCTTTCTGCACAACCAGGATCTTTATTCAATCTGCTGCAGGTTCCAGTATGCGCCTGTAAAGTATTTATGACATTAAAAAGACTGATACTGTTTTCACTTGTAACCGTTACATGCGGCACCGTTTATTCTCAAAAGAACAGTTTTGATACGGATACAGCCAGGATCAGTTTGCTGCTGCGCCAGGCAGACGAATACCGGTATTTGAACTGTGATACCGCCGTTTTATTTGCCATGGAAGCATTGAATAAGTCAATAAAAAATAAGTACGATGCCGGTGTTGCCCATGCAAAAAATAAACTGACTGGCCTGTATGCAGATTTGGCAAGGTACGAAGAGGGGATAACTGCAGGACAGGAAGCATTGCAGTTATACCAGCAGTTGGAGATAGTAGCCAATAAAAAAAGCCTTCATCAAATTCAATTTAGCAAAGCCAATGTAATCAGTGAACTGGGTCACAATTATATTTCTATGGGAAATTTTTCCGAAGGATTAAAGTATTCTCAGCAAGCATTACTCTTGAGAGAAGAATTGGATGACAAAAAAGGGATGTCGGATAATTTTTATAATATTGGTAACATACAGTATGGTTTGAAAAATTACGACGAGGCTTTAAAAAATTATAGCGCATCCCTTTCAATTTCAGAAGAAATAAATAGTGTCATTGATATTGCATACTGTAATTGCACCATTGGCCTTATATATTATGAAAAGGGCGATTACACCACCGCAATGACAAGATATAATACAGCGGCGGCTATAGCAGAAAAAAACCAGGAGGCCCGGCTTTTAATAGAAATTAATAATAATAAGGGTTTGTTGTACAGCAAGATGGACAAATTAGACGCGGCACTCCAATGCTTTAACAATGCTGTCAGTTTAGGTTTCAAAGCCGGCTCTTTAGAACAACTGCCCCAGCACTACAATTCTATTGCATCCATATACATGCGGTTAAAAAAATATGATAATGCTGAACAACAACTTCGGCTAGCATTACACTATGCCGGTAAATCCGGCAGCATTGATTACCTCGGTCTCACTTACGAAAACCTGTCTTTACTGGACAGTGCTACCTGTAATTACGCAGGGGCATTAAAAAACTATAAATTGTCAATCAAATACCGCGACAGCCTTGTAAATGCGGAAAACAGTAAAAAACTTTTACAGCAAAGCCTTCAGTTTAATTTTGACCGCAGGGAAGACGCTCTCCTGCAGGAAAATATATTGACCGAAACAAAACTTGGTGAACAAAAGAAGCAGAAATATTTTTTGCTGGCCGGTGCAGCGCTTCTTGCACTGTTGTTATTGCTGGTATACCGCAATTCTGTAACCCAAAAAAAGCTGAACCATCTTCTTAGCAAGGCTTATATAAAGGAGAAAGAGGAAATGAAACTGAAAAGTGAGCATACCATGTTGAATGAACGGCTGCGTATCAGCAGTGAATTGCATGATGAAGTGGGAGCCACCCTCAGTGGCATATCGATGTACAGCCATTTGATAAATGAGCAACTAAAATCAAACAATACTGGCGGCATAAAAAAATCAATACAGGTAATGCAGCAAAGCAGCAGCCAGATGGTGGATAAGCTAAACGATATTGTATGGTTCATCAATCCTGAAAAAGACTCGCTGCAACAGTTGATGAGCAGGCTGGAGGATTATGCGGTTAAGATGGCGGCTGTAAAAGGTATTAAAGTTAACATACAGATACCTGGAGGCATTGGCGATAATATTTTGCCGGCCGAAACCCGCCGTAATATTTATTTGTTTTGTAAAGAAGCCATCAACAACGCTATAAAATACAGCAACGCAACCACACTTGATTTTAGTGTACTAGAAAACAACCGCTTATTGCAAATTGTCGTGGCGGATAATGGCGTAGGGTTTAATGTATCGCAATTGTCAAATGGTAACGGTCTCGACAATATGAGGAAAAGAGCAGCAGCAATCGATGGGGAAATGCAAATAGAATCTGCCAATGGTGCAGGTACTCGAATACAACTGTCATTAAATATCACCCCATAGGTGATATTGTTTTCCACTTTATTTTCACCACATTTGATGTATGGAAATCAGGGTTGCCATATTTGAAGACAATAAATTAGTAAGGGATGCATTGGAAGCGATCCTCAACGGCACACCAGGCTATGCCTGTACCGGCGCATTTTCCAGTGGCAACAACTGGAAAACAGATATTGTAAAATGCAGCCCGCAGGTCATATTGATGGATATAGAAATGCCCGGACCAGACGGTATAGAACTGACCAAATTGATCATGGAACAATATTCAGACATGAAAATTTTAATTCAAACAGTGTTTGACGACAGTGAAAAAATATTCAAGGCACTGTGTGCCGGTGCTGCTGGTTATATTTTAAAAAACGACACGCCGAATAAATACCTGGAAGCCATTGTTGAAGTGTATGAAGGAAAAGCATCCATCAATGCCAGTATCGCAAAAAAAGTTATCGGTTTTTTTTCTAATAAAAATGTGATCATCGCTGCGCCATCTGGCGAAGACTACCACCTGAGCACAAGGGAGCAGGAAATTTTAAAACATATCGTAACAGGTAAATCGCTTAAAGAAATTGCTGCGGCATTATTTATCAGCTATGATACTATCCGCACACACAGCAAGCATATCTACAAAAAGCTGCAGGTGGCCAGCCGCAGCGAAGCTTCGCTAAAAGCTTTGCAGCAAGGGCTTGTGTAAAAGTACCCATCAGTCAATAACTTCCAATTGCATTTGAATGCGGGTAAAATCACCACATGGAATTGGTACTCTCTTTATTTGAATTTTTCATTCTCCAAAAAGGAATAATGACAATATCTATAAATGGAAGATGATAGTAATTCTTCCATAAGCTTCAATCAAGTGGTAACAGCATTGTTTGGCACTTAAAATCACCCTATGGGTTATATGAGATGCATAAAGAGAACAATAGCTTTACAAGCATAACAATTAAATTTTTTTTATGAAAATCTATTCACTAAAAAATGTCATCACATTTTTGCTTACAGTAGTGGTTATTATATCCTGTAAAAAAGAAGCTGCAGTATTAGCAGAACAAACAGCCGATGATGTGCTGCAGAGAAGAGGGAGAAATGACTGCAGACTGGTATTTGCCGGCAATAACGACCCTACGGCAAACTATGATTACCGCTTCCGGTACAACCATCATGGCCTTGCAAGCGAGTGGGATATTGCGAACTACGGTCTTTTTTCACAGGCATACGATTCAAGGGGAAGATTAATTAAATCGGTACATACCCTGAACGGTGAAATTGTCTTTACCATTCATTTCCTCTATAGAAGAAACCGGGTTGAAAAATGTATCTTTTACTATGCTGCCACCAGCGATATTATGGACGAAGTGTTTATTTCCTACGATTCTCGTGGCAGGTTAGTTAAATCCGAGAGTTTTATGAATGATTATGTTGAGAATGTTACCTACTCTCACCAGGGTAATATTGTATCTGATATACTGCTTTTTGGGGGTGCTCCATATTTTGCTGCTTATTACGCTTACAACCAGCGGTATAAAAATCCCTATCTCGCCGTTGACGGAATTGACTTTGGCTTTCCTTACTATCAATTTGCTTTAAATTTTCAAAATCAATGGCGTTATGCCAGTGAAAAATTAGTATTGTATGATGAGAACGGGGTGCCATCTGTGTTGTATGACTATGATCCGCAACAAACTAATTGGGAGGCCGGGCCGCAAAGCTATCCTGCTTCCGCCACACACTTTGATCTTATAAGCGAAAGCTGGAACCCTTATACTTTTGAATACGAAAATTGCGGTAGCAATATAAATTGCCGCCCGCAACAGATACCTGCCGGCAGTATTGGTAAAATGACAAGGAATACAGTGTTCAATTTAATTAAGAGACAGCCAGGGAAAAATTTACAGCAACAGGTAAAAGAAGTGCGGCGGCAGTTTTCCAAATAGAAATGCAACCTGTATTTAATGATTGTGCATTATCGTAAGGGATTTGTTTAAGAAATTTCCGTGATGGATCTGCTGGATAGTTAGTTTTCTCTGTGCCTGCTTATTCATGCCAGTTATTATTGGCAATTCTGAAAGATCATATGGAGATACATTGCAGCAATGAGGATAGATGAATTAAAAGCAGTATTGCAAACGGCCACGGCTGGAACCGTTGCTTAATATGTACAACGCCGCTGCAGCATTGGTTGAATGGGCTTCCTTTTCTGTCCGGGTCTGCTTTAATTTATCTTATAGAAAAGCGAAAAAAAATTACTAGCTCCTTTAGACATTTATCCCATTATAAAATTTCCGATATTTAGGGTGAAAGACAACCCATGCAGTATCTCAAATTTTTTCCCTGCCAGCAACTGGAGCCTTTTATAGAATGCTACTTTATATGGCAGTCTGTAAGTGGTCCTGTACAACATATGGAAGTGGAGTCGCCGCCCACCGGTTTCTGTTCTATGGTTTTTAATGGCGGAGATCCTTATTTTTTGCAAAACAAAAAGTATGAAAAGTTGCAGGTGCCTGCTGTATTCATATCGGGCCAGGCTATTTACAGTTACAAACTTTTTTTACACGGCCACATTTCCATGGCAGGCATTGTGTTTAAGCCTGCAGGTCTTGCTTCACTGTTTGATCTGCCTGTGTTTGAGTTTACAGAAGAGCGGTTGGATCTCAGCAAAATATTTAAAGCCTCCATTATTACTGAGCTGGCAATGTTGATACAACAAGAAAAAGATGGGGCTGGCAAAGCAAAACTCCTGGAAGCTTTTGTACTAAAACAAACAGGTGAAAAATTACCGGCACCGGATGCAATAGATGAAGCCGCCAATAAAATTGTACAAAGCAACGGCTTGCTGCATGTGAATGAACTGATAGAACAAGCTTACATGAGCCGCCGGAATTTTGAACGTAAATTTTTTAAAAAAGTAGGTCTAAGTCCAAAATATTATGCACGTATCCGCCGCATGAGTTATATCGGGAACCTCATAGCAGGCAAATCAAAAGTTGACTGGCCGGATGTATTTCATAATTGCGAGTATTATGACCAGTCGCATTTTATCAAAGACTTTATAGAGTTTACGGGCCGTACACCGCAACAATATTTTGACGAAAACAGGGAGTTATCGAAATATGTGGACAAACCAACCGGCCAGCCACTGGATTAAATTGCCGCATTTTTACAATGGCTTTGCCGCAGTTTTACAATGGCGTTAGCCGGGCATGCGGTAGTTTTGTTCTATCAAAAATTTATCACCGTTAAAAATCACTATCATGAC
>JAKQKY010000376.1 GCA_029560415.1 Bacteroidota bacterium
ATCGAGGTTCGTAAAAACGATTCAGATACAAATTATTATATATACATGTATGCAAGAAGTAATAAAGGAAGCACGCAATACACTCAGACAGATTCAACTATCGTAATAAATTCCGAAAACATCTACATGCCGGACATCACCGCGACCGGAAAGAAGTTCGAACACCTTGTCGGCATATCGCCGGACGGGCGGTTGTTTCCGCAGCCGCTTAGTGGTGCTCTTGATTCAATGCATTATTACCAATCAGTTACGCCCACTGTTTTCTCAACGTGGAAAAGAAACGCAGTTTCTGAGCAACTTGAGGTTGCTAATCCAACGGATAAAATAAAAGAGGTTTACATTTCCGACAAAAGGAGTCAGGGCTTAATAACTTTTTCATTTGATGATGGGTTTATGACTGATTACACAATCATGAAACCTTTATTTTTAGCTAAAGGAGTCCCGGCAACATCAAGCATTATCCAAATCAAAATAGGAGATGCTGGCTGTATGGATTGGGCTGAAATCGAAGCCTTACAAGATGACGGATGGGAGATATGTTCACATGGGATTGATGCTGCACGTTGTGACACCTTGACAGAAGCAGAATTGGAGTATGTAATGAAAGCCAGCCGTGATACTTTGATTGCTCACGGAATGGATATTAGCACTTTTGTTTATGCCGGTGGCAGGTATTCAGATACGGCTATGATGGTAGCGAGAAAATATTACCGGGCTGCACGAAGCACTATAATGTATAGCCCGGCGCCCGTTGAAGATAATCCTTTTCTATTCAATGATAATATTTTAAAAACTTACGCTTTAACGAGCGTTATAGCCGATAGTCCTGCGGATTCAAATGCAGTTTACAATTTGATAGATTCGGCAGCGGTTAATAAGTTGTGGCTCATTTTATACATCCATGAAACTAATTCAGCAGACAGCGCAATAATTTCTAATTACATAGATTATATTCAGGCAAAAGGGGATAGTTTGCAGATTGTCACCATTGACCAGGCTTTGGATATTCGAGGCAACCAGGTTGATGCTTCTGATGGATTTGCTGTGAATGGCAGGCACGTTAAAATTGACGGTACTATATATAAAGGATTTTATCCTTTCATTCACACACCGGGAGATACATCTGTAAGTGATGCTCGAAATTTATTCGTAGGATTTGCTGGCAACCAAACCCTTTCACCCGCTGGAGGTGCGGTTACCTTAGCAAGTAGAAATAATGCAATTGGATTTGATGCCCTTAAATCAATTACGACTGGGTATCATAATAGCGTTTTTGGTGATCGGACAATGGCAAAAACAACAACAGGTTATCAAAATTCAGCTTATGGGAATGGTGCTTTATGGTCGAATACTGATGGATATAGTAATACAGCAATCGGTTTCAAGTCATTATATTATAACGCGACCGGCTATCAAAATACTGCAATTGGTTTAAATTCAGGGTATTATTCCACTGCTTCAAATAACACATTTGTTGGACTTAGTTCAGGTTATGGCGCGGCAAGTGGATGCACCGGGCAAAACAATGCGGTTTTAGGCGCTTTAGCACTTGAAAAATTTACCGGCGCAGACGGAAATACAGCCGTTGGATATGGCGCGATGAATGCCACAACTTCAGGCGATTATAACACTGCTATTGGAAACAGCGCCTTAGTTTCAAACACATCCGGCGGGCAGCATGTGGGGATTGGTTATCGGGCAATGAGATATAATGTGGCCACTAATCCCAATGTGGCAGTAGGCACCGATGCCGGACACGGATCAAATGGTGCCAGTACATATGGGTATTGCACATTAATTGGTCACAAAAATAGCTATTCAAACAGAACAGGAAATTACACTGTTTCAATAGGTTATGAAGGATTTTATGTAAATCAGTCTGGCACCAATAATATAGGTGTTGGGTTTAGACATGGCTACAATGAAACCGGAAGCTATAAAAGCTACTGGGCAGCTGACAGCACTTCTTTTTCCAATGGTATGGCCAGCGGCAGTAAACTATTGTTCTATGCTGATATGAGCAATGCAACGAAGGCAAATCATTTTATGAATGTCTTTGCAAGACTTGCAGTAGGAGCAGCTAAAACCCCATCTGAGATGCTGGATGTTACGGGAAATATTTTTTCGACCGGCACGATTTATACCGGCTTGGATAACATTGCAGACAATGACGCCACGCCTGATGTTAGTGGTGGCAATATATTTCTGTATCAAGGAACTGCCAATTCAGTCACCATCACCGATCTGGATAATCCTAAAGCCTATGCTTATTATACGATAATTGGAAATTCAGACACCTATACTGTCACCATTGCAGACAGCGGGAATTTTAAACTAAGTGGGAGTTCGGCGGTATTGGGGGTAAATGATGTACTCGTATTGTACTGTTTGGCTGATAACAATTATATCGAGATATCACGCAGCGATAATTAATGAAACACCCCCAAACTATGACACTCGAAGACATCAGGGAATTTTTTGAATCAATGCCGGTTGAACAGACGGCTGAAATAGCAGACGCTATCTTTGACGCAATCGAAACCGGGCATACTTCGGCTCAATGATGACATCCGGCCCGCCGGCATACCTGCTTACTATAATTGCCGTGCTTTTATTTGTAATTCACGAAATAAAAACAAAATGGAAAAGTCTATCAAATTCACACGGGCAGAGCTGATCAAATACATCGGCATTCTATCGGTCGTTATTTCGGCATTCCTGGCCGTGCAATATCAGTCAACGGAAAACACCAAAGCGATCCGGGAACTGAAAGGAAAAAACATAATGATCGAACGGCAATTGCAGGAGCA
>JAKQKY010000174.1 GCA_029560415.1 Bacteroidota bacterium
ATCAAAATCAGGACTAAGCTTCAGTATCAATAACAGTACCTATAATACAACGGGCGTATTCTCCAATGTAACACCGGGATCTTATCCATTAACTGCTAAGAACAGCTATGGTTGCGTATCCCTGCCAACCACAATTGTGGTTTCTGCTAATGTGAATTGTTCTTCTATTGGTAACCTGGTATTTAAAGATGCAAACGGCAATGGTGTACAGGAATCTACCGAAACTGGTATTTCAGGTGTTACGGTGAAACTGTTGAACAACTCAGGAACGGTATTGTCAACCACCACTACCAACAGCAGCGGTGTGTATGGCTTCAGTAACCTGGCAGCGGGCTCGTATAAAGTTTCGTTTACCACTCCTTCGGGTTATTCATCTTCTCCGGCTAATGTTGGTTCGGATGATACCAAAGACAGTGATCCGGTAGCGGGTACTGTTTCTGGCATAACGCTGGGAGTTGGCCAGGCCAATGTAACCGTAGATGCAGGCTTTATCCCATCAATTCTTGCAGTAGGAAACCAGGTATGGTACGATACCAACAATGATGGTATCAACAACAGTTCAGAAAAAGGTATCGTAGGTGTTACCGTGAAACTGTACAAAGATGATGACAACAATAATATCGCCGATGGTGCAGCTATTGCGACAAAAACCACAGATGGCACCGGTAAGTATTCATTTACGGCACTGGCGCCAGGAAACTACATCATTGGTGCGGTTATCCCTGCGGGTTATGTCAGCAGCAGCATTAATGGAGGCGATCCGGATAATAATAGCAATGGAGATGACAACGGACAGGTAGTATCGGGTAATGAAGTGCGGGGTCTCGCCATTACATTGACACCAGGTACTGAGCCCGATGGTTCTTCTTCCAACACCAATACCAATAATTCCTATGACTTTGGTATGTTGCCGGACTGTAACTGTATCAATACAGCAGGTAACCTGCTCACCAACGGAAGTTTTGAAAATGGTACAACGGGCTGGACTGCCAATGGCGGAACCGTAACTAACGGTACCGGCTATGTGGCGTGTGGCACCAAGAATGGCTT
Organism: Bacteroidota bacterium; assembly: GCA_029560415.1. GTDB lineage: Bacteria > Bacteroidota > Bacteroidia > Chitinophagales > Chitinophagaceae > Ferruginibacter. The sequence goes on from JAKQKY010000174.1 coordinate 1,051, forward strand.
CAACACAGCATCCAGGAAAACATCACTGGTGTACCAGGATGTAACCGTAACGCCGGGCACAACGCTTACGTTCAGTGGATTTGCGGGTACGCATACGCCAGGGCTTACATGCAGTCCTAAGCTTAGCCTGATCTTCCGGAGTGCATCAGGCGCTGTATTAAGCCAGTCAGATGTAGTGGTTACCCGCGATGTAGATGTAAACTTTGGTCAGCTCTCACTTTACACGATCACTGCAACAGCACCGGCTGGAACGGCCAAGGTAAGGGTACAAAGTTCCATAACTTGTAATTACATGAAACTGGATGCGCTCTGCCTGAGGGTAGCCGTTGCCGGAAGAGGCGATGGCAATGATCTGCCGGCTGCACAGGATATTCCATTCAGCAAGGTAGATGATATCATTTCAGGTACTACCGGATTTGAAGTAACAGCCAACCCTAACCCGGTGGTGAGTTCCTTTAACCTGGGCATCCAGACAAATGATAACAGCACACCGGTTAATATCAGGGTGCACGACGCCAATGGAAAGTTGATTAAAACCGATAAGAAAGGAATGGCCAACAGCATCAAAATGGATGCAGCTAACTGGAAAAGCGGGTTGTACTTTGTAGAAGTGATCCAGGGCGATCAGCGAAGGATCATCAAGTTGGTTAAACTATAATTTGTTTTTTTAAATGGAGAAGGCTGTCTTTGGCAGCCTTCTTTTTCGTTTAACAAGAGTGTGGTAACCAGTTGGCACGTATGAAAAAATATGATCATCATTCAATCTCAATTTCTTAGATTTACAATACCTTAAATCATTCATGGCATGATCAATAAAACTGTTCGTTTTATTATTGTAAACCTTGCATTCATATGCTGTTTCTATGCAAAGGGATATGCCAACGAGATCGACAGCCTGAAGAAGCTGATCTCATCCAACATTCCGGATACCAACAAGGTAAACCTGTTAAACAAATTAAGTAAGCTTTACTTTAATGACAACCCGGATACAGCCGTTACAATTGCTGCATCGTCAAAAAAAATTGCCGAGCAGGTCAATTTCCGGCCCGGTTTGGCCCTTGCATTAAAAAATATGGGGATCGGGTACTACCTGCAGGGGAAGTATAAAGAGGCAGTATTAACCTGGCAACAGGCATTGGATGTATACAAATTACTGGGCGATAAAGTTGGTGTAGCTAACATGCTCAGCAACCAGGGCGCCGTTTATTCAAACCAGGGCGATGAGGCCAAATCTCTCGAGCTGCATTTGCAATCCCTGAAAATGTCGGAAGAGATCGGAGATAGTTTGCGCATCCTCACTTCCCTTAATAATATTGGTGGCGTATATCAAACAAGGCCGGGAACCTATGATAAGGCGCTTGAATATTTCCTTCGGGCTTACAAATTGAGCCTCGCCATAAAAGATAAATACCTCATTGGCACAGCATCGGTGAACCTGGGTGAATTTTATTTTAAGATTGGCGACGACACAACTGCCCTTAAATACCTGAAAGAATCGGTAATAGCATACGAAGGCACTGAAGATTTACCTTACCCGCTGAACTATATTGGTAGGGTGTACACGCGGGAAAAAAATTACGACCGGGCCATTAAAACACACCTGGAAGCGTTTGACATCTCTAAAAAACTTGATACAAGGCTGGATATGACACAGTCGCTCGTAGGGCTTGCACAGGCTTATTATGCCAAGGGAGAATTGGCTTCTGCAATAGATGCTTACAAACGTTCGCTTCTATATGGCAAACCATTGAATGCAGTACCTGAAATCAAAGATGCTTACGAAGGCCTTTCAAAAGCTTATACAAAAGCAACTGATTATGCCAACGCTGTTAAGTACCAGGATAGTTTGTTGGCCATCAAAGACACTATTTATAACATCAATACCGATAAAAAATTAGGAACCTTGCAGTTTGGATTTGACCTCGAGAAAAAAGAATCCCAGATCAAACTATTGAATAAGGATAAAGAAATTCAGCAGAGAGAATTGCAGCGACAAAAGCTGGTACGCAACGGGTTCATTGGCGGTTTTGCCGTGGTGTTGCTTTTCGCATCGGTTTTCTTTTTGCAGCGTAACCGCATCAGCAAAGAAAAAAGGCGAAGCGAAGAATTACTACTCAACATTTTGCCTGAAGAAACCGCGGAAGAATTGAAAGCTACCGGTGCCGCCAAAGCGAAAAGTTTCGACCAGGTAAGTGTGTTGTTTACAGATTTCAAAAATTTCACACAGGCCAGTGAAAAGCTAACGCCGGAAGAACTGGTAGCAGAGATCAATCATTGTTACAGCGAGTTTGATCGCATCATAACCCGCTATGGCATTGAAAAGATTAAAACGATCGGAGATTCATATATGTGTGCAGGCGGTTTGCCGGTTGCCAATAATACCCACCAGGTAGATATTGTGCTGGCAGGGCTCGACATGGTAAACTTCATCGAAAGGAATAAAGAAGAAAGAATGGCCAAGGGTCAGCCTTATTTTGAACTGAGGCTCGGCGTACATACCGGACCGGTAGTTGCCGGTATTGTGGGCATAAAGAAATTTGCCTATGATATCTGGGGTGACACCGTGAACACCGCTTCCCGTATGGAAAGCAGCGGTGGCATCGGCAAGGTAAATATCAGCGGATCTACTTACGAACTTATAAAAGATAAATTCAATTGCACCCACCGCGGGAAAATTGAAGCCAAGAACAAAGGAATGATCGACATGTACTTTGTTGATGGGATCCGCTCTTAAATGTAAAGCATTCGTTTCTCGTTTCTTGTTTCTCGTTATTTTGTTTCTCGTTTTGTGCTAATGCGATTTATCCGTGTCATCCGCGGTATCCGTTAAATCCGTGTATCAAAATCCGTTTCTCGTTTCTTGTTTTGTGCTAATATGCTTTATCCGTGTCATCCGCGGTATCAATATTCCATACCACTTTCTTTTATTTAACCACAAAGTGCACAAAGATTTTAATTCAAAGTCACGAAGTCACGAAGCCATGAATTCTTGAATTTTTATCTTACAAATCACGCTGATCTTTCCTCCTGTTCTCAACAAACTCACCTGATTTCCCCAACCAGCATGCATTATTAATTTTTAATTATTATTTCTTAATTGACTACTCTCCAGTATGCATTTAATTCAAAAAGGAAAGAACAATGTGTGGCAGGCCAGGATGCATTAATTTACATTCAAATTTCTTCCAAATGAGCCTGTTATTTTCACCCTTAACCATCCGGTCGGTTACCCTTAAAAACAGAATCGTAGTATCACCGATGTGCCAGTATTCTTCTGTAGATGGATTTGCCAACGACTGGCACCTGGTGCACCTGGGCAGCCGTGCAGTTGGTGGTGCCGGGCTCGTTATGCAGGAAGCCACTGCGGTAACTGCGGATGGTCGTATCAGTTATGGCGACCTCGGTATCTGGAAAGATGAACACATCGATAAGTTAAGCGGCATCACTCATTTTATTCACTCCCAGGGAGCTATTGCAGGTATACAACTGGCGCATGCAGGCCGTAAAGCCAGCACCGATCTGCCCTGGTTGAGCGATCAACAGTTAACATCAGGTGAGCATGCCTGGCAAACAATATCTGCTTCACCTATTCCTTACCGTGATACGGATATCGCTCCATTCGAATTAGATGTACCTGGCATCAAAGCGGAAGTAGAGCATTTCAGGGAGGCCGCTGTGAGAGCGCATAAAGCCGGGTACCGGGTGCTCGAAATTCACGCAGCACATGGATACCTAATTAACCAGTTCCTGTCGCCGCTTACCAATCATCGTACAGATGAATATGGAGGATCGTTCGGCAACCGCACCCGTTTTTTAATGGAAATTACCGCGGCCATTCAAACGGTTTGGCCGGCAGATCTTCCTTTGTTTGTAAGGTTATCGGCCACCGATTGGGTAGATGGTGGTTGGACGATCGACGACTCTATTAAGCTAGCTATTGGTTTAAAAGAAAAAGGAGTGGACCTCATAGACGCTTCATCAGGCGGAACCGTACCCAATGCAACCATTCCTGTGGGGCTCGGTTACCAGGTTCCATTGGCAACCGGTATCAAGAAAGAAAGCGGCATCCTCACAGGTGCTGTCGGATTGATAGTAACCGCTGGCCAGGCAGAAGAGATATTACAGCAACAAAAGGCCGATCTGATTTTCATGGCCCGCGAACAGCTTCGGGATCCTTACTTTGCATTAAAAGCAGCTGCAGAAATGGGAGAGGAGGTTTCGTGGCCCAAACAATATATTCGTGCTAAAAGGAATAAGAAGATATAGATCTAAGTGATTGATATTGCTAAAAAACAGGAGTTTGTTTTTTACTACGTTGAAATAATTGATATTTGTTGCTGTCATCTAATGCTATTTTCACATTGAAACAAAAGGGATCATCCGCATTACATTTCCTAAATGGCGCCGGCTCAATGGGCCTGTTGGTACGTAATTTCCCGTGGGAAAAAACAGCATTGGGTGCAATTGAACAATGGCCCCAAAGTCTGCGTACAGCTGCCGGTATATGTTTGCATGCTGCATTTCCATCCTTGCTTTGTTGGGGAGATGAATTCTTCATGATTTACAATGATGCTTATAGTCAACTCATAGATAAAAAGCATCCTGTGGCTTTGGGAAGTACTGTATCGGAAACCTGGCCAGAATCATGGCCTGTTCTCAAGGAACGATTTGAAAAAGTATATCAACATGGCGAATCTTTCCATCATGAAAACCAGGGCTTCAGGTTACCCCGCAATGGCGAGGAACGCACTTTTTATTTTACTTATTCTTACAGCCCGGTGTATGATGAAAGTGATTCCATCGGTGGAGTGTGCTGCCATCTCATTGATGTAACCGGGATTTATGAAGAGAAGATCACTAAAGAACAGCTTCGCTACCGGCAAGCCCTACTCGAAGCTCAGAATGAAACCATTCCTGATGGCATTCTCATAGTAGATACCAAGGGTGGAATGATATCCTGTAACAAACATTTCAAAGAGATCTGGGATATGCCACAGGATATAATCGATGAAATGAACGACCAGGCGGCGCTTGAATTTGCTATGACGAAACTGGTAGATCCGGAAGGATTCATTAAAAGGGTGGATTATCTATATGCCAATGGCAATGAAGCCAGCAAGGAAGAGATTTTTTTCAAAAGCGGGAAGATCATTGAGCGACATGGCAATGCTGTGATAGGTGACGATGGAACTAATTATGGTTGGGCCTGGTATTTCCGTGATATTTCTGAAAGAAAAAAAATGGAGGAAGCGCTGCGGCATAGTGAACAAATGTTTCGCAGCATTGTGATGCAGGCACCTGTAGGCATGGCCATCTACAAAGGCGAAGATCATATCGTTGAAGTGGTGAACGATTACTACCTGTCCTTTGCAGGTAAAAAAAGAGAAGAAGTGGAAGGCAAACCATTTCAACAAGTATTTCAATTTTTCGGAGAAGATGATTTTGACAGAATCCTGGATGCCGTGCTGCAAACAGGGCAGCCCTATCACTCCGGGGAGCATAAATATTCCGTACAACAGGCAGGCAAACTAACGGAGATGTATGCCAGCGTCCTGTTTCAGCCGTTATTGGATACCAAAGGCAAAGTATCGAAGATCATGGCCATTGTACTCGATATTACCGACCAGGTAATGGCCAGGCGGGAGATAGAAGCCGTTGTATCGGAACGGACGCTTAGTTTAAAAGAAACAAACCTGAAACTGCAACGATCGAATGATGAACTGGAACAATATGCATATGTAGCAAGTCACGACTTGCAGGAACCCCTGCGTAAGATCAAAACCTTTGCCGGCATGTTAAATGACCTGTCTGCCAATGCTGGTGAGAAAGAAAAGCAATTGCTGCAGAAGATCATGACATCTTCGGAACGTATGTCGGTTTTGATCAATGATATTTTGAATTTTTCAAAACTTACTCATTTTGAAGCTTCGTTTATAAACACTAATCTTAACCAGATCCTCCAGCATGTACTAAATGACCTGGAACTGGAAATAGAAAATATGCAGGTTCGCATAGAAGCAGGTAACCTGCCTGGCATTGAGGCTATTCCCATTCAGATGAATCAATTATTCTTTAACCTCATCGGTAATTCTCTGAAGTTTGCCAAGCCCGATATCCCATTGGTGATCCGGGTAAAAGCGTTGGAGGTGGATGAAGAGAGAAGAAAATCATTTCCGTCGATTGATCCATCCTTATCATATACAGAACTTGTTTTTACCGATAACGGCATGGGCTTCGATCAGCAATATGCCGAAAAGATATTTACCATTTTTCAACGATTGAATAATCGTTCTTACAAAGGTTCGGGTATTGGATTGGCGCTCTGTCGCCGCATTGTACAATATCATCGCGGAGAAATATTTGCCATCTCAACAGAAGGGGAAGGTGCTGCTTTTCATGTGATCCTGCCGGTGAAGCAAAGAAGTTAACCTGGGGTTATTCAAATTTTTCTCAGTGCCTTTGTGTCTTCGTGTCTCTGTGTTTCCCAAAAACAAGAATTTACCAGGTAGTTATTTAAAATCATAGAAAGAATACACAGATTTCATTATACTTTAATATAGATCTTCTTTTTATCGAGTATCCATGCCAGTGACCACATGAGCAGGATAAAACAAAGTGCATATAGTAAGGATGCATTCCGTGGATCGGAGAAGATGTTTTTTCCTACCTGTTCGTAAAACCAATCACGCGGAGTGATATAGCTTTGTTTTCCGTCGGCACCCACATTGCCGGGTATACGATACAAAGCCAGTAACCTGGGTATAATGCCACTGAGCATGAAAATAAAAAGCGCATTTTTACCAAATACATCGAAGAACCGGCTCCACCAGCCTTTTCGTTCCTGGAATTCGATCAGGTAGATCATGATGCTGATCACGAGTAAGGCCAACCCGGTAGTGTAAATGGTATAACTGCTGGTCCATATTTTTTTGTTGATCGGGAATACCATATCCCAACAGAAACCTGTAAAAATGAGGACACATCCAGCTACAAACAATCCATTTAACATGGCGGGTGTTTTTCCTTTCGTGAGTATATAGTTCCCTGCAAAATATCCAAAGAGCACTTGCACAATGGCAGCAAACAAGCTCATCAAACCTTCGGGATCGAATGGAATTCCTTCCCCGGTATAAAGATGCCCGGCTCCGAATATCTTTTTATCGATGGCTGTTCCAAACCAACCGTGAAGGCTAAACGGATCTGCAGGATTTCCGGCGATACAAAGGAACCAGTAACCAAGTAATATCACCGCTGCCGCAACAAATGCACCTCGGAGTTTTAAATAATAAACAATAACAGATGCAAAGAAATATGCCAAAGCAATTCGTTGTAGTACTCCCGGAATGCGCACCCCTGCTTCTTTACCCGCTGCATCTATATAAGCCCAGGGTTTAACAACCAGTTGATCGTGATCCCATTTCACAAATGGAAACCAGTTTAAGAAAAGTCCGATGATAAAAATGAGCGATGTCCGCCATAGGATCTTTTTCCAGAACGCCGCATCGCCACCAGCTTCCAGCCTGGGTAATACAAACGCCATGGCATTGCCTACCGCAAAAAGAAAAAAGGGAAACACCAGGTCGGTGGGCGTACATCCATGCCAGTTAGCATGATCGAGCGGTGCATATATATGTGACCAACTTCCCGGGTTATTCACCAGTATCATGAGGGCTACTGTTGCACCTCGGAATACGTCAAGGGAGTAGTAGCGTTGGTTCATTTATGTAATTTGAAGATTGATTGATTTGAAAATTTGAAGATGAATTAATTTGAAGATGGATTGATTTGAAGATTATGTAATTTGAAAATTTGAAGATTGTTTGATTTGGAAATGGTTGTATGCTATGATGAAAATAGTATTTTAAAATTACATATTCCTATGCAAAGGGTTAATGTATAGCATAGCACAGACATTTCCTAATTGATGAGGATTGAATGCTTTATTAATAACTGGCAGCGTTGTACAAGTCAGACACGTTCACTTAGCTCGAGCCATTTCATTTCTTTTTCATCGAGTTGTTGAATGATAGCGCTGATACGGTCTGCGGCTTTCTGCAGTTCTTCATAAGAAAGGTTGCCGCTCATCTTTTCTTCAAGTTGTTTTTTCTCTTCCTGTAGAAGTGGCATTTCTTTTTCAAGGCTTTCCAGTTCAAACTTTTCCTTGAAAGATAATTTTTTAGTCGCTGTTGCTGCAGAAGGTTGTGGGGCCGGGCTGTTCTTCTTTTCTTCTTCTACCGGCTTCATGATCTGTTGTTCCTTGTCGTTGAGCAAACCTTTGGCCATGGCCTCCCTGTATTGGGTATAGTTGCCGGGGAAATCGCGGATCACGCCGTCGCCTTCAAAGGCAAAGAGATGATCTACCATGCGATCCATGAAGTAACGGTCATGGCTAACGATCAGGATACATCCGGGATATTCGAGAAGGAATTCTTCCAGTGTTCGAAGTGTTTGCAGGTCAAGGTCGTTGGTGGGCTCATCGAGCACGAGGAAATTAGGGTTGAGGAAGAGGATGCTCATGAGGTGCAGCCTTCTCTTTTCTCCGCCACTTAATTTGCTCAACAGGGTAAACTGTTGTTCGGCGTTGAAGCCGAATTTTTCCATAAACTGGCTGGCTGATATTTTGCTGCCATCATTGAGCGGGAAAAACTCCGCCATCGATTTTACATATTCAATCGCTCTTTTGTCTTCTTTATACTGTAACCCATCCTGGCTGAAATTGCCGAATACCACGGTATCGCCATGATTGATCTTACCGCTGTCGGGCTGTTCGAGTTGTAAGGCGATCTTTAAAAAAGTTGATTTGCCTACACCATTCTTACCCACAACGCCAATGCGTTCGCCCTTTTTAAAAGTATAATCGAAGCCCTTCATGATGGTGAGCGGGCCATAACTCTTATTTACTTTTTTCAGCTCCAGGATCTTTCCACCTAACCGGGTCATCTTCACCTGCAGGCTTACTTCGGCCACTTCTTTTTGTAGCTTCACGCGGTTTTCCACTTCGGAAAAAGCGTCTTGCCGGCTCTTGCTCTTCGTAGTCCTGGCCTTGGGCTGCTTGCGCATCCATTCAAGTTCCTTGCGGAAAATATTTTTATCTTTCTGTAGTTCACTTTGCTGCACTTCCAGCCTCAGGCTTTTCTGTTCCAAAAAATAATCATAATCGCCTTTATATACATACACCTTCTCCTCATCAATTTCAATGATCTCGTTGCAAACCGCATCCAGGAAATAACGGTCATGCGTAACCAATAAAAGCGTGATCTTTTGGGCACCGAGGTATTCTTCCAGCCACTCGATCATGGAAACATCCAGGTGGTTGGTAGGTTCATCCAGTATCAACAGGCAACGTCCTTCGTGTAATTGTGCTTCGATGAGTGATTGTGCCAATGCAACCCTCTTCTTTTGTCCGCCACTGAGGTTGCCCACTTTTTCATTTAGGTGATGCAGGTTAAGTTTACCGAGGATCTGCTTGAGATCACTTTCAAAACTCCAGGCATTGAGGTCGTCCAGGCTTGCCATCAGATCGCCCAGTTTATCGTGGTCGTCGGATCCTTCCTCAAGAAACTGTTCATATTCCTTTACCACTTTCACTACGGGATTATCGAGCCTCAGTACATTATCCCAGATAGTTTTATTTGGATCAAAATCATGATCCTGTTGCAACATCACAGTCTTGATGTCTTTGTGTACCCAAACTGTACCACTGTCAGTTGTTTCCAACCCGGCTACTATTTTCATAAGGGTACTCTTGCCGGTTCCATTGCGGGCAACCAGGGCAATTTTATCGCCTTCCTCTATATTGATCGTAATATTTTTAAACAGGGTTCTGATCCCAAAAGACTTACTAATGTTTTCTACCGAAGCATAATGCATGCTGCAAAGATAATTGTGAAATGGCAGTTGAGATTTTAATATCTTGAATGGATGTAACCCATTAATCAACAGCTGTGTACAACGTGCGCATCCTATTATAGAACTAATTCATTATATTTGAAGTTGTTATAAATATTTCCCATTGTATTTACGTAAGGGGAGAACAAGTCTTCCGCGATTTTGTTACCAGATTTGCCGACAATGAATAAATATTTACTTAGGTTTCTGCTATTTACTTGCTTAACGACTGCCTTTTACACATCGGTAAAAGCTCAGAAGGTGACTCCGAATAAAATCACGGCCGACAATGCCAGGCGATACCGCGACAGTTTAAAGTTAAAGATCTTTGGTACCATTAACTTCCCTTATTCCATCGTTCCCGATTCGGTGATCACCCGGGTAGATGTCATCGAACATTATCCATCCTTTCCTTATACACCTATCATGTACCCGGCGGGCAATCTGGATTCCATTGATAAGTTTGTAATAAAGCTGAGCGATAACCTGGTTGATTTCCCCGAAAATGTAAAAGCGTATCTTTTTCATCCCCATAATTCAAACGGAAAATTATTCATTTATCATTCGGGTCATTGCGCCGGGGTGGCCACTTCAGAAGATATTGTGGCCAATGGCAAGGGTGAAGAACCCGGGCTCGTGATTCCGGCCCTGGTAGCAAAAGGATATACCGTATTGGCGGTACCGATGATCAACTATCATTCGCAGATTCCCATCGGGTATAATTGCGGGTACAATGGGCATGACGATCTTTTTGCAGATGGGAACTACCCATATCCCATGGCCCTTTTCTTCAAGCCTCTCATTGCATCGCTTAATAAACTGGGCAGGCAAAATTACAGTGACATTTATATGACGGGCTTATCGGGTGGGGGTTGGACAACCTCTATTTACCCTGCCATAGATTCATCTATTTCCATGTCGTTCCCTGTTGCAGGATCCTGGCCCATTCCGGTGCGTTATGTATATTATCCAACGGTTGGAGATGGAGAGCAATCATATCCCTCTATATTTAATGATCTGCTCGACTATCATGAAATATACAGCCTGGCTTGCCTGGCACCAGCCCGGAAAATGCTGCAGATCAATAATCGCTACGATGCCTGTTGTTTTGCCGGGGCAGAACCACACATCTTCTATGTTGATTCGGTTGCTAAAGCATTGAATGCATCGGGAGGAGAATTTCGTTTTTACCTCGATGAAACGGATACAGGACACCAGGTAACGCCGCGGGCTTTGGAAATCATGTTTACTTATATAAATAACCAAACGGGTTACCTGCAGCAAAAACCAGCCGATACCATCACGAATGGTACGCTTTACTCCTATAACATTAAAAATAATTTCAGGGTAAACAGCATTGCAGATAATTCTGTTTGGAAGTACTCCTTGTTGAAATCACCTGCATGGCTAAACCTCGATACTTTAACAGGGATCATAAGTGGTGTCGCTGGTGAAGGAAGTATTTTTGCGTGGCAGGATTCGGTAAGTTTTAAGGTAGAAGATTCTACAGGGCGATTTGTAGTATACAATTATAATCTCGTTCACAAGAGGGTAGAGCCCATCGTGTTTACAAAATTCAATGATAGTTCTGCGGCTTACCTGTTGCCACATTATTCGGCTTCAATGGAAAGTATCAACCCCGGAAGTGGGAGTTTCTTTTATTTCAATAACCCGGGTATATCAGTGTTGTCGATGTCGATAGAAAATAATTCGGTAATCCGTTTACAATTGAGTCGTTCGTTGACGATTACCGATTCGATCGGGTATAACGGTTACGGTAGTGCGTTCCCGGTCAGATACCGAAATGGGGCAAGGCTTGATAATTTTGGATTGAAGCCGATACAGCTGAATGCCGTGAAGCGAACCTATGCCACAGCGGGTATGATCAGGTTCAATACTGAAACGGGCAAATTTGAATATTTCAACGGGCATGACTGGATAGACATGCACTAATAATACAGTTCACTAAATTGATTGTTATGAAAAAAGGAATGTTGATCTTATTTTGGGTTACCTGCGGCGTGATCACGCAGGCACAGGTAAAGATCGGGAATAATCCTACCAGCATTTCACCAGGCTCTTTGCTGGAACTGGAAAGCACTTCAAAAGCGCTTACGCTTCCCCGTATGACCACGGTGCAGATGCAGGCCATCGCTTCTCCCAAAAACGGGATGATCATTTATAATACCGACAGCAATTGTTTGTACCTGTATAGAAATGGCAATACCTGGGCCAGTATCAACATGAACCCTGTTGCAGCCCCTGCTCCGGCCTGGCCTTACCAGACAAACGACCAGGTGATCGGCATCAATGGCAATGCCAAAGGAATCATTTCCTTAACCGGTAACGGCCTGGTGGCAACAGGAGATTACAGCCATGCCGAAGGATTAAATTCAGCAGCCCTCGGCGCACATTCATGGAGTTCGGGTTTTGCCGATACGGCGGCCAATACTGCGTCTATTGCTATGGGTTACCAGAATGTTTCCCTGGGAGAATACAGCATTGCCATGGGATATAAGAATACAACCGCTTACCAGTCTGCAGTAGCGATGGGCCAGGAGAATACAGATTCGGGCTGGTCGTCGATGGCCTTTGGATACCGGAATAAAATATTCAAGAATACTTCTTATAGCAGTGGCATTGGTTTTAATAATGCCATCAAAGGAGGCTGGGCCAATACGGCACTGGGGGAAACAAATACGATCAACAGTGGGCGGGCAAACCTGGCAGTTGGGTTGGGCAATGTGATCGATGGAAATTACAACAATGCTTTTGGCCACCTTAATATCATTACTAACGGTAGCGCACACATGGCCAGTGGAATGTATAACCAATTGAAATCGGGAATTGGGTCTGCTATTTTCGGGCAATCCAATACTGCCGATGGTTTTTACCTGGGAACCATTGGCGCCAATAACAGCGTATTTTTTCAATCGGCTGTAGCGCTTGGCCAGGACAATAAAGACAGTGGCTGGGCCTCTATCGCAGGAGGAGTGGGCAATGTGATCGAGAAAAACACCCAATACAGCGCTGCATTCGGATATAATAACCTGTCTACTAAAAATATGTTATTGGCTTCTAATGTATATGGATCGGGTATGTTTACCGCCGGTGTGTACAATGTGAATTCAGGCTACGGCTCCATGGCATTTGGTGGTTACAACCGATCAAGCAATGTATATAGCCTGGCGGCCAATTACAGCAACCTGGCCAACAGCAGTTCGATGAGTGCCTTTGGTCATTTCAATGATACCACAACAGCATACCAGGGCCTGGGTTTTGAACCAACAGAAATGTTGTTCTCCATTGGAAACGGAAGCAATGATGCGAGCCGCAGAAACAGCTTTACCATGTTGCGCAATGGTTTTACCACGATCAATACCACCGCCGAAAATGGAGCCAATGTACCCAGGGCCGAACTGGATGTAAAAGGCACCGGTGCCATCATCGTGCCGGTTGGCACCACGGCACAGCGCCCCGAAACGCCCGTGGTAGGCATGATCCGCTTTTGTACCGATTGCCCGGGTGGGGCGGTGTTACAGGGATATAACGGAACCGAATGGGTGAATTTATGATAATGGTCTCCTCCAGCGATTACACATGCTGTTTTAGGCACTCAGCACAATATGCCATATTTTTGAAGCCTGTTCATGAAGCAGTTCTCCTGCATACCTCGTAAGGGATTCATTCTACAGGTGCTTTGGGCATTTTAAAATACTAGCATGTATAAAATTTCAGGATGTTAAAGGCAGAATCTTTCAGAAGGGGGATTGTTGTTTCCACAGCTTTAAATATCATCATTAAAGCGGTGCTGTTTCTAAATACACTCGTTATTGCCTATTACTTCGGAACAAGCATTGATACTGATCTTTATTTTTATATTTTCTCTACCATCACCCTGTTGGCAGGATTGATCAATGGGATGGACCTGGCCGTTATTCTTCCCGAAGGAATGCACATTAAGGTAGATAAAGGGATGAAAGATGCGATCCCATTTTATAATTATTTCGGGTATTGGTACCTGTTAACAGGGCTCGTTTTGTTTGTTTTGCTGTTCTTTTTTTCGGTGCCGATATTCAGTTTTGTGTCTGCATTTAAACCATCAGTACTGGCCAATCATAAGTTGTTATTAATGTTGAGCAGCCTGCTGCCCGTGATGATGATCTTATCCAATTACCTCACTGCCGTGCTCACAACCCTGCGTTATTTTACCGCTCCTTTGCTGGCCAGTGGCGTTGCGCAATTGTTTGCATTGATCGCCCTGGTATTGTTTCATGGCCAGGTTGGCATAACAGCGATCATGATGGGCATGTTGTGTGGTTATTTTCTGAACATCGTATTGCTGATCCTGTTCATGAAGTTCAAGCTGGGCTGGACGTTTAAGGCATCATCTGCCGGACTCACCAAAAGAGTAAAAAGAAATCTCATCTCAGTTCAACTCGGCAACCTCACTGCATTTGCGTATAACTATGGCATCATCGTTTTATTAAGTGGATTGGAAACGGGTTTATATACTGCCTATAACTATGGCATGCAGGTGGTAAACATGCCGAATAATTTCATTGTGTCGCAAGCTGCTGCAGTGGCGGGCATCAAATTCAACGAACTGGCGGCTAAAAAGCGGTTCGCCGATATGAATAAAATCTTTATGGACAGTATGACCATCCTGCTGTTTATGATCATCCCCATCTGTTTTTTAACCTGGTTATATGCCGATTGGATCGTAGACATTTTATTTCACCGCGGAACCTTTACCAATCAATCTGCCGAAACGGTAGGGCATTTTATTCGTTATTTCATTTATTTGCTTCCCTGCATGGCCATCAATATTTTCCTGAGCCGGTTGCTCATTTCGGTAAAAAAAGTAAAGGAATCCTTTTATTTCCAGGCTGGGTTTAACCTGTTTATCCTGGCCATGTTGTTCCTCTTCACCCGCTTATTTTCCCTGGATGGATTTACCTGGTCTATTTTGATCGTTTATTATATCTACTTTACTATTGCCTGCATTTTTCTCATGAAATGGCTGATGCCTTATATCAATTATATTGGGTTTTTAAAGCTGGTATTAAAAATCATTGTGCTAAATTTGCCGCTTTTGGCAATGGCCGTTCTGGGTTTTACTTATATAGTGTATTTAGTGCCTTTCTTATATGTTGGCTTATTGATCCTGGTAAACTGGCGTTTCAAGATCGTTCCGATGGCACATATCAACATGTTTACACGTAAAACGACCTAACCCCACTGCCGTAAAAAGAACAATGATTATCACCAGTGTTAGCAAACACATCACCGGATAAAAGTAATGAGCAAAAAAAGATCTTCCCGATTTCCCTTCTTTTATAACCTGTATTATTTTATCCTGCTGGCGGGTAAATGGGTACTCACGGGCCGGAAAGATCTGCGTTATTATGCCATGGAGCGACTGGCAAATATGTTTAACCCGCATTTTCATTTTACCGAATTTGGCCAGGTATGGAGAGATGATAAGGAATTTGAAAATTATTATGTGGGATTTGAAGGCGATAATTTTCATTCACTCGATAGAAAATATACCGTAAATCAATTTCTTCAATTGGTAAAGAACATACCCGGTGATACCGTGGAATGTGGCTCGTTTACCGGCGGAACATCTTACCTGATCTGCCAATCCATTGCAACAAACAAGTTGGATAAAAAGCACCATATTTTTGATTCATTTGAAGGACTTAGCAAACCAGCACCAGAAGACGGCCCGTACTGGAAACAAGGCGATCTAACCACCAGCGAAGATGTATGTCGCAGTAATCTTTCGAAATTTGATTTTGTACAATATTATAAAGGCTGGATACCCGATCGTTTTGCAGAAGTGAACGATGTGCGTTTTTCATTTGTGCATGTTGATGTTGACCTTTACCAGCCTACCTATGATTCGATCGCTTACTTTTATGACAGATTACATAAAGGAGGTATCATCATCTGTGATGATTATGGTTTTTATTCCTGTGAAGGTGCCAAAAAGGCCATGGATGATTTCTTCCGGGAAAAAAAGGAATCAGTGGTTATGCTTACCACCGGTCAGTCTTTTATCATAAAAGAATAAAAAAATTATTATGAGTAACGAATATAAACCGCACTTTCTTGAATGGACAGATGAAAAGGTAGCCCGCTTCTGGAATTTCAGAAACAATTACGCCGCATACGATGGCACTTGGTTTACCCAAAATGCCGGTCCGGCCATTTTGAAATTTGTAAACAAACAAGTGCCCATACAAGGCAAAGTGCTGGATTATGGAACAGGCCAGGGTTTCCTGCTAAACGACCTGCTGGCATTTAACCCCGCCATCGAATTATATGCCTGCGATTTTACCGATACCATCGCAGCACAAACGCAGGAGAAATTTAAAGATACCCCTGGTTTCAAAGGTTGCACGCTCATCACCGGGCTGCCAACACCCTATCCTGAAAATAATTTCGACATGGTTTTCCTCATAGAAACCATTGAACACCTTACCGACAATTACCTGCACGGAACGCTTAAAGAAATCAACCGGATATTAAAGCCAGGTGGTGTGATCGTGATCACTACGCCGAATGAAGAAATTCTGGATAAAGTGCACGTACATTGTGCCGATTGCGGTGCCACTTTCCATCATATGCAGCATATCCGCAACTGGAGCGTGCCGGTGCTGAAGCCACTTGCCGAGCAGTTTGGTTTTTCAACGTTATTATGCAGGGGCATGAACCTGCAATGGTATAACAAGCGGGGATTTATGTATTATGCCGCCGACCAGATGAAGCGCATCTTTGTTAAAAAAACAGCGCCCAATTTAATATACATCGGTAAAAAGAAAATAGGAAACTAAGCACCTTGTTTTCGTATATGGCTTCACGTTATACGTGCCGTCAACCGCTATTTAAAAATGAAGATTCTTTTTTTAATTCCTTCACTTGCCCACGGTGGGCAGGAAAAAGCCGGTATGATCCTGACCAATTACCTGGGCCGGTTTCATGACGTGAAGGTGGTTTCGCTCGAATCCGCCAATGAACATGATTATCCTTACCAAAGCCCCATCACCCGAATCGAGATACCAAGGTCCATTTCTGTTGCCGGAAAAGTTGGCGTCGTTTTGAAGCGTGCCAGGCAACTGAGGAAAATAAAAAAGGCCTGGAAGCCCGATGTATCCATCGCTTTCGGAAGTACGGCCATGCTCATCAACAACCTCACCGGTACGGGTGAAAAACGTTTTGCTTCCATCAGGCAGTCGTTGGTGAAAATGAATGCTGATACTTTATTTTACAAACAACTCTTTCGTAATAGCGGAACCCTGGTGCCGGTACACAACCAGATCAACCAGGAATTATTAAAACTGTACGGCATCAAAAATCATCTTTTTGCTTACAACGGGTACGATATAGAAAAGATCGCCTCAGATGCATCCATGCCGGTTGAATCT
>JAKQKY010000414.1 GCA_029560415.1 Bacteroidota bacterium
CGCCGAATTAACGACGACCCTTGAAAATTCAATATTTATTCTTTCAATTACAGTTTTACAGCAATGGTTTTCGATACAATATTTGTACCGCTTTGAATAGCTACACGATACAATCCTGGCTTAAGGTCGCCGGTATTGATGGAAAGATTTTGCCCTTTTATTGCATTTGGAGCGCTCACCATCCTGATTACCCTTCCATAGGCATCCATCAGTTTCACTTCTACCCTTTCTTTCAAATCCTGTTCAGGCATCAGGTAAACCCTGTCGGTAGCCGGGTTAGGGTAAACGGAGAAAGCAACGGTAATAATTTCGGCTTCAGGACCAGGGGTACATGGTGTATAACCTACAGGCCATGTTGTGCCAATGCAGAAAGTAGTATTCGGCCTGTTCGGTGGACCAGCTATTGGACGGGCACATACATTTCTCCAAACAGAACCGTCATTATCGTCACAATCTGTAATACCCTTGCGGTTTGCAGGCAGAATGTATTTGGCAGGAAGCGTGTTTCCTATACAGAAAAAGGTAAGTGGGGTGCCGATAACAACATGATCATCACCGTCATTATCGAACAACAACCCTACATTTTCCCAGGTGGTTCCATCATTAGGATCACAATCACTATAGCCTATCACTTCAAATACAGTAATATAACCGGCAGGAGCGGAGGTTCCGATACAAGCAGGGATACCAGCACCACTTGCCCATTTATCGCCATCACCGTCAATGAAGATCTGTACTCTTCTCCAAATGGATGGATCTGCGTCATCGCAATCGAAAAAGCCTTTGATTTCTTCAAAAATAACATAAGTAGCCGGAACAGTATTGCCAATACATACCCTTGTTCCGTTGGTTGGATCGTCTACAACAAAACCATCGCCATCCACGTCCTTATAAATTCTTACATTTCTCCAAACGGTATTGTCGGCATCGTTGCAATCCTTGGTCAGCGCAAAATTGGCATTTTGGTCCACAAAAGGTACATATCCTTTGGCTATCAGGCTGTTGTATTTGGCTGAACCGAATTCGGCGGAGTTCCGCTTACCCCAATAGGTATCACCATCCACATCAAGATACAGTTGAACAATTACGGCCGGAGGTGTTGCTTTCACCTTTTCGGTTGGTGAAAAGACCCCTATCGTGGTCAGTAATAATGAAATGAGTAACAGTTTTTTCATAAACAATAAAATTTAGAGGTTAAAAAATGAGAAAGAATTGATTTACCGGTTATTGTTCCAATAGCACTTTCTTTTCTATCAAAAAAGGTACCATTCAGACAATTTTCACCGGTATTTTTTTATTCAGAAAGTAAAAGTAGACCTATTGGCCAAGAAATCCAAAGTTTTGATAAGATTATCAAAAACAAGTAAGGCGGCCGGGATTTTTCCGGCCGCCCTGTTTACACCTTACAAAAAGGAAAAGCTTCAAAGTTTAACAGCAATGGTCCTGCTTTCTACCAATTCACCCCTGCGGATGGTGAGTTGGTAAAGTCCGGGTTTAAGACCGGTGGTGTTGATGGTAAAGGTTTGGCCTTTTACAGCATTGGGTACCACCAGGGTTCTTACCACACGGGCGTACTGATCAACCAGTTTTACTTCAGCCCTTTCGTTCCAGTTGGCATTTGGCGTAATATTCAGCCTGTCGGATACAGGATTTGGATAAACAGTGAAAATGATTTCTGGAGTGGGGGGTGGCGGGTCGCCGCAAAACCAGGTACCCGGAGGAGGTAATATACCAACGCACATGGTTGAGTTTGTCCATTGCTTAGGCTTACCGGGTACAGGGATGCTTACACAAGCCAACCTCCATCTGCTGGGGTCATTCGGATTGCAATCTCCTATTGGTAACGGACCCTCTGAATGACCGGGAGGTGGATCTGCGCCAATACAAACAGTTACCGTACGCGTAGCATGCCCGTCACCATCCAAATCTTCATACACTTTTACCCTTCTCCATTTGTTAGGATCCGTTGGATCGCAATCAATAGGTCCGCATCCCACTCCATTCAAAGTTTCATTGCCCGCAGCAGGGGCCAATTCCTCCGTTCCTGGAACTTCTTCCGTAAAAGTTTCGCATATTATCCATCCCTCAGCCAGTTTCTGTGCAAGTAAAGCATCAAAGTCTGCTTTATTATCCTTAAGAAAACCAAGCGTTTTATCAGCCTTTCCATCCTTATCATCATCTCTCATCATCCTTGCACCATAATATGTTTTTGCAAATGCATAGCACTGAAAAAGAAGGATGAAACAAATTAAATAGAATAATTTTTTCATGCTGAATCGTTTTTTAGGTTAAAAATTACCAAGGGCAAACCATCTTCGATTCGGGTTTAGAAGCCCGTAACAATGCCTTTTCCCCTGGAATAAACTTATGAAGACAATCCCTGAAATGCTTCGGGTTTTGAAACCTTCGAAGCGTGTGGGAAATAAATAACAGACTTGCCGGCCAGCCAAAAAAGGGTGTAAAAAAACCCAAAGCAAAAATGCCGATTGTCCTATTAAGCAGGATAAACCTAAAAAAAATAATGCAGAAAAGCAAGAAAATTGTAATTAATTTTTGATTGATTGAAGTTTTTTTTGTATAAAAAACCAGGTATCGGGTAAATGCCCTTTTCCAGGCCACTCATCTTTACCAAAAAGGCAGGCGGCCGGGCAATGCCCGGCCGCCCTTTGACACATCATGTTTAAGCATCAAAGTCTAACAGCAATGGTTCTGCTTTCTACCATTTCACCCCTGCGAATGGTGAGTTGGTAAAGTCCGGGTTTGAGGTCGGTAGTGTTGATGGTAAATGTTTGACCCTTAACCGCATTTGGCACCATCAGGGTTCTAACTACGCGGGCGTACTGATCAACCAGTTTAATTTCAGCCCTTTCGTTCCAGTTGGCTGTAGGGTTAATATTCAGCCTGTCGGTAACAGGGTTTGGATAAACTGTAAATTCAGCACCGGGCTGGAAAATGCCACATTCCAAAGGATGTGGGTCGCCACCCCAGCAAACCGTTGTATTTACCCATTGGTTTGTATTTATATAATGATCAAAAATGCAAATATTCCGCCATTTTGTTCCATCAAACGGATCGCAGTCATTCGTGCCCAATCTTTCTGCAACCAGCATTTTACCTGCCGGAACATTTCCAATGCATTCTTTAACCGCTGCCGTACCCGTTGGAACATGTTTGTCGCCATCAGGGTCGGGAAGCAACCACTCTTCTCTCCATTTGGTTGGATCATCAGGAGCGCAATCGGGCCTTCCTTTAATCTGTTGAGGGGTAATATAACCTGCAGGAATCATGTCCGGAAAAACACATTTCCATTCCCCGGAACCATTTACCCAAAAATCACCATCATCCTTATAAAGCAGTTTTGCTATATGGCCATTGGGATTAAGGTCGCAATCAATAAAGTTATTTTTTTCATCAACCCCTTTTGACTGCGTACCGATAATAAAGCCGGGAACCGGCCAGGGGGTATAGTTCCAGCAAACCCGCTGTTCACCACCATCCCGGTATCCATCATTGTCCTTATCTTCATACAGACTTACCCACCTGAAAATAAGGGGATCGCTATCATCACAATCTGTTCCCAAAACCATATTGGCTAATATCCAGCCTTGTGGTGGCAAAAGGCCGATACACATTTTTTGACCTGCCCCAACAATATATCTGTCTCTATCCTGATCCCTGAAAAGGATTTCATTCCTGTAGACCGCGGGGTCATTATCGTTACAATCCAATCCCGGAACACATTCTTCTGAAGGTGTCCATCCCTGGTTTTCCAATTCCAGGATAAAAGTGGCACGGTCCATACCGTCAGGCACCTTAAAATAACCAATAATGCCATAGCCATCCTTGTCCTTATCAATGCACATAGACAGATCTTCGGCGGGCAATACAGGATAAGGCAATGGGGTATTGGCATCAATTAAAAAATAAGGCGTGTAAGCATCCTCTGAGTTTCCCCGGTTGGCATTTGCGTAGTTCAGGGAAAAGCAGACCAGGGAAAATGTAAATAAAATCAATTTGATAAAATTTTTCATGGCGTTCGATTTTAAGGTTAAAAAAATAATTACCAAAACAGAACCAGCCAACGGAAAGTATCCCATCAGCAAACTTTTGCCATATCCAGACTATAGGAAAAAATCCCATTTACAGCCACGGGGCGATGGCCATTTCTTGTGGGGCAGGTTAAACCGGACAAGCGGGAATCACCCGGTTGGATGTATAAATCCAGTTTATTTTTATATCGTCAAAATTACGAAAAAAGGGTGGTTTTAACCTGTACATTTAGTAATAATTTGAACTGAAATTTTTGGCCTGAATATTTAAATCCGGTGGCGCCAAAAAGCGGGAGTTTTATCCTGTTTTGCAGGTAAAACTTCAGCCAAAAAAGGCGGCCGGCAATGCCGGCCGCCATGAAACCCTTCACCAAATAAACCCAATCAAAGTTTAACGGCAATGGTTTTGCTTTCTATGAGTTCACCACGACGAATGGTGAGTTGGTAGATGCCTGGTTTAAGGTCGGTGGTGTTGATGGTAAATGTTTGGCCTTTTACGGCTGATGAAACCTGTAAGGTTCTAACTACACGGGCGTACTGGTCAATGAGTTTGATTTCTACTCTTTGGTTCCAACCATCATTGGGTACAATATTCAGTTGATCACGTACAGGATTGGGGTAAATCGAAAACTCCAATTCAACACCCGTTGATATGCAAGAAAGAACAGGAATTTCATCCCCTATGCACATATCCACATTTTTAAATTGCTTAGGCTTATTACAATAATATTGCCTTATTTGAACATGGCGCCACTTTTTAGGATCAAATGGATCACAATCCATATCATCAGAATGGCCGTCTTTATCTGAGTCCTTTCCACATATTTTTGAATCATTATCATCGAAATCGTCTTTAGCAGGAAGGCTTGTGTAACCAGATGGAATACTCTCTCCAATACAAGCTTTTTCCGTTCCGGATTTACATCCATCCTGGTCCTTATCAATTCCAAGCCATACGGATTTATAAAGGTTCTTTTCATCATCATTACAATCATTAAAACCGTTTACATTTTCCCCGAAAATTTTTCCGCTTGGCAAATCCTCATAGTCCATACATAGATTGTCCGGCGAACCTATTACCCATCCATCTCCATCTTTATCAGTATATACCAATTTTTTCCCGTGTATGAATGGATCGGTATCATTGCAATCCCCTCCTTTTGAATCCTTAGCCAAAATCCATCCACTTGGCAAGCCCTGAGAATTATCGCACCAGCGCACTTGGTCTCCAATTACCCAACCATCTCCATCCATATCCGTAATAATAAAATAGGCACCTTTTATTAATGGATCACTATCATCACAATCCTCTCCCTGTGAATCCTTAGGTAAAATCCATCCACTTGGTAAGGCCTGCGGATCACCACACCAAAGTACAGTAGCTCCGATTGTCCAACCATCTTCATCCGAATCCTTTATGATATAAAATGCCTCCTGTAATAGAGGATCATTATCATTACAATCGCCGGTTCCTGCAAATTTTTCAATATATCCTGATTGAGGTTCAAGGCCTATACATTCCTCAAAACCGGACCCCACTATCCATCCGTCTTCATCATTATCAACACCAATTTGCACCTTCCGCCAGATGTTTGCATCACTGTCATCACAATCATTAGTTCCCTTGATATTTTCTGTAATTATTCCATCTTCCAACGGCCCATCTCCCCAGCAAATCATTGCAGATTCTCCAACAATCCAACCATCGCCATCCCTATCATAGCCACCTTTAACCATTTTCCATTTGGTTGGGTCGTTATCATCACAGTCCGCAAAGCCAATTTCACTGCCTTTAAGTACATAACCTGAACCATTTATTTCACCAAGGCAAACCTTCCAAAGCTTATTTGACATTGCATAGCCATCACCATCTTTATCTACATAGGCTTCCTTTTCCTCCCATATTAAAGGGTCGGTATCATCGCAATCTTTTTTAGGTCTGTTTGTGGAATCCGCGAACATAAATCCATATGGAGCTTTTTCTCCAGAACAAACAATTTTGGTTTTATAATTTACTGGATAGCCATCATTATCGTAATCCACCCAGCAAATTCGATTTTTCCAAATGGTGCCATCAGTCGTATCACAATCACTCCAGCCCAAGACGTCCTCCATATTTGTCCATCCATCATCCTCTGTGGTAGCCTCAAGTCTTTCACCATTTTCATCACCAACACATATATATCGTGTGACTTTTCCTATTATGGAGGAATTAGGTGAAACATTTACCCATTTGTCATCCCCTGTTCGATATTGTAACTGTAGTTTATATTTATTTGCCTCTATGTCACAATTACATTCATTATAATTCCAATTCAATTCGTCCCATTCGAACTTTTCAGGCCACCCCCTATTTTTCCATATTTTATCAAGCAGTCCAAAATTACCTTTAAGTGGACCAGCATTATAATCTGGTTTCGACTTTTCATTTGTAGTAAATCCATCTGGAAGGCCATATCCTATACAAACTTCCTTTATGCTATTCGATTTTGAATATCCATCTTTGTCTTCATCAATCCATATGTTCTTCATTCTCCATATTTTATCATCATCTCTTCCGCAATCCCCTATTCCCTTTATTTTATCAGGCTCCAAATAATCCCATTTCCCTTTTACAAAAGCAGGTATAGGCAAACCAACACATTTTGGAACTGTTTTTTGATCCACGGGAATCCATCCATCTCCATCATCTTCATAGAAAATTACATTTATATATAAATTTATATCATTTGTTTTGCAATCCTTTTCAAACTTATTTTTATCCTTAATTTCGACCCAGTTTTTATTAACGGGTCTGTCTAATATTTTCTTTTTTTCGGCTTCATTTTTATATTGATAACTTTTAACATTATCATAATAGGTATCACCATCTTCATCACCTTTTCCTAAATACAAAGTTAATTGGCAAAGACTAGTAGAGGAAAATCCAATTAGGAATGAAATCAAGTAAAACAAAATA
Source organism: Bacteroidota bacterium (assembly GCA_029560415.1). GTDB lineage: Bacteria > Bacteroidota > Bacteroidia > Chitinophagales > Chitinophagaceae > Ferruginibacter. The sequence continues at coordinate 7,009 of JAKQKY010000414.1, forward strand.
ATCTTTTTCATAGACTAAAAATTTATAGGTGAATCAATCCCCTACAGCAAAAAACCACCCCAAGCCCCCTCTCTTGAAGCTTTTTCTTTCCTGTGGAATGTATATTAAAGGCAATCCCCAAAACGCCCGGGTATGCTTGCATACAGTGGGCGGGATAAGTGAAACGAACGGATCGGCCGACAAATAATGGGTGTGTAAATACCCGGAAAGCCATAATGCCGATTGTCTTTTAATAAGCATTCTAAAAGTACAAAATATTAAGTAATTCCTCACTATTTTAAGTACTTAATTTCTCCTTGCAGCCATTTTCTTTTCAATGGCAGTCATTGGCAGGGTTTTAACGGGCGGGGTAGGGATTTTACCGCCATATAAAAAGGCGGCCGGCAATGCCGGCCGCCATGAAACCCTTCACCAAATAAACCCAATCAAAGTTTAACGGCAATGGTTTTGCTTTCTATGAGTTCACCACGGCGAATGGTGAGTTGGTAGATGCCTGGTTTAAGGTCGGAGGTATTGATGGTGAATGTTTGGCCTTTTACGGCTGATGGCACATTCAACGCTTTTACAACCCTTCCATAATTGTCCATTATTTTAATTTCACTATTTGATTCCCATGCCAATTTTGAAGTAATATTTAACCTATCTTGTACAGGGTTTGGATAAACTTCTATTGACATCGGGTTGGTAATTGGTGGTACTAGTGGGTTGCAATGTGGAGTTAAATAATACGGGTGGGCTATAACTCCCACGCATTCATAAGATCCTCTGTTTGTACAACCATCATTATCAATATCAGAATATACCCACCGCCTTTGCCATTTATCGGCAGCGGTGTCATTACAATCAGGACCTTTAAATATCGGGCTCCATCCAGGATTAATTGTATTTCCAATGCAATCCCACTTTGGATAATTCAATGTATATCCATCACCATCTTCATCAGGATATAATAGAATTTTTCTCCATATTGCTGAGGAATCATCGTCGCAATCCGGACCTTTAAAATTTTCTCTCCAACCAGCAGGAATTTCACTACCAATACAATGATATTTCCTGTAAGTAGTAGTATAAGTATCTTCATCCAAGTCACGATATAAAAGAACTTTCCTCCATATTGTCGAGGAATCATCATCACAATCGAATCCCTTATAGCCTTCTCTCCATTGATCAGGAGCAGATAACCCAATGCATTCCCACTTCCTTTCAGTAGTAGTCCAACCATCCCTATCCGCATCCCGATATATAAGTACATTCCTCCATTTTGTTAAATCTTTATCATCACAATCGAATCCCTTATAACCTTCTCTCCATTGATCAGGAGCAGATAATCCAATGCATTCCCACTTCCTTTCAGTAGTAGTCCAACCATCCCTATCCTCATCCCGATAAATAAGTACATTCCTCCATTTTGTTGGGTCGGTGTCATCACAATCATATGCTAATATTGTTGATCCATTTGAATTATCCAAAACATACCCCTTACTCTTAAAATCTGATTGTTTCTTACTTGCTACATTTACAGAAATAAAATGGCCATCACCATCTTTATCAATTATCATACTAACCTGCTCCTGGGAATAGGACACCATACTCATGAAAATGAGTAATATAGTCAAATAGATGTATTTCATAAAATATACATTTAAAGGTTAAAAAATCCCCACACCAAAAACTCCCTGCCACAAACCTTTCAGCCTGCAGCAAGGACCTTTCCCGTGGAATAAACTCATGAAGACAATCCCCAAATTGCCCGGGTATGAACGCATACGCAACGGGAGGGAGTGGAAAACAGACTTGCCGGCGAGCCAAAAACGGGTGTGAGAATACCCTGAAAATAAGATTGCCGATTGTCCTTTTTAAGCAGCATAAAGTTATTACATATTGTGGAAAAAATAACTGTTTTAAGTACTTATTTTTCGGGGATTTTCAGCGAATTTTATAATGGATTGATTACCAATAATACACGATGATCCTCTTAAGAAAATCGCTTCAAAATCCGTTCACATTTCAGGTAAAATAAAGATTGTTGAGCTAATTAAATATGGCGGCCGGCAATGCCGGCCGCCCTTTCAAAAAACCCCTTTTCCCTTTTACCTCAGAGCTTAACCGCAATGGTTTTGCTTTCAACCATATCACCCCTGCGGATCGTAAGTTGGTATAGGCCCGGCTTAAGGTCGGAGGTGTTGATGGTAAAGATTTGACCTTTTCGAACCGATGGTGTTCTCAGGTTCCTTACTAAACGGCCAAATGGATCAACCAAGCTGATTTCAACCCTACTACTCCGGTCAATTTTAGGAAGGATGTTTATGATATTACTGGCCGGATTGGGATAAACATTAAAGTCAAACAATTCAATAGAAGTATTACCTGCTTCTGAACATTTGATATAGCCTGTCGGAATGGAATCTCCAATACACATTTCAACATTTTTATAAGTTCCTATTATTCTTAGACATGCATTACGGTGTTTGGTTCCGTCGTAAGGTGCACAGTCATTTTCATCTTTATGGCCGTCTCCGTCTGAGTCACCAGAATCTCCTGATCCTTCGCAGATATTGGGATCACTATCATTGGTATCATCATTAGCATTAAGATAAACGTAACCAGGAGGAAGGCTCTCTCCTATACATACAATTTCCGTGCCAGATTTGCATCCGTCCAAATCCTTATCAATCCCAAGTTCTAAAGATTCATAAACTGAACTATTTGCGTCATCGCAGTCATCTCCTTTTTTATCTTTTTGCATAATTTTACCAGGTGGCAGTCCATTGGGGTCAAGACAAATGGAATCTGCAGATCCCGACACCCACCCATCCCCATCCTGATCAGTATATACATTTACCAATCCCCAAATCGATGGATTGGTATCATCACAATCGTTTTCCCCGCTAAAATCCTTAATATACCCAGATGGAGGATTTTCCCCTATACACATATCTGAAGCGCTTTCCGCAATCCAGCCATCTCCATCCCCGTCCTTACCAACCCTAATTAATCTCCATATAGAGGCATCTTCATCATTACAATCATTATCTCCTTTCTTGGTATCTATTCCTATATAACCGTTTGGAATAATATCACCAATACACATGCTTTCTCCTGTTCCTTTTATCCACCCATCCCCATCTTTATCCGCTCCAACCCCAATATTCCTCCATATCAGATTATTATTATCATCACAATCATCATCTCCCATAATATTATCCACAGTAATTACAGTATCAGGAAAAGGTTCGTTACCAACACAGATAGAACCCAAATCCCCAACAATCCATCCATCTCCGTCTTTGTCATATCCTCCGGATATGATACTCCAGATAGATGCATTATTATCATCACAATCACTGAAACCCAGGGCATCTTCCCCAAAAACGTATCCCTCCCCTGCAATATCACCAGAACAAACCATTACAGAATCCTGGTTCAAAGCATAGCCATCTCCATCCTTATCCATATATGCAGGTTTTTCTTCCCAAATTAATGGGTCATTATCATCACAATCTTTGGAAGGTTTTGCATCAGGGGTAATGAACATATAACCACTTGGGGCAGTGTCACCTGAACACAATACCAGCGTATTAAAAGAAGCAGGGTGCCCATCCCCATCTTTATCTACCCAGCAGATTTCATTTTTCCAAATTGTACCATCAGTGGTATCACAATCACTCCAACCCAATACGTCCTCCTCCTTTGTCCATCCGTCAAAATCTGTGTTTGCTTCAAACTTCTCAACAATATTTGGTGGTCGGGTATAATTATCATTTGCATCAACACAACCCCATTTCAATTTATCCTTCCTATTTCTCTCATCCTTGGGGGCGAGTTCGAGATTTAGCGCTTTATCATCTTCTCCATTTGTATCTTTTGTCCGAAACCATCTTTTTAATTTAAACTCTCCCACCCAAAAATTCCTTTTATCGTCACAGTTGCAATCCTCACTTAAAGAATCCCAAACAACCTCCTTATATCGAACAATGTCCCAATCTGGCCATTTTTTTGGCCAACCCTTTCCATCATGATAATTATCTTCTATTTCTAAAATGACATTATTGTTCTTATCTAAAAGCCTATGTCCATTCAGTTCATTAGAGGAAGGAGGATATTCACTTTTGCCAAATTCAACTTTTTCGGGAAGATTTACCCCAATACATTCTTGCTTTATTGCTGATAGCCTAGGGTAATCGTCTTGGTCTTCATCAACCCATAAATTCTTATATCTGAAAATAAGATAATTTTCTTTTTGATTAGTATTATCATCTGCACAATCACCTGGTTTTATTGATTGATATATTATAGGTGTGTTTACAAATTTCCCGAAACCATTTTTTCTTAATACTTTAATTTTATCTCCATTCCTATGCCATCCTTTATCTAGAATAATTCCTGGGTCATAACCTATATAATATCCATCCCCATCATGGTCATGATAAGATTGGCCAATTGCCAAGAAAATTGTGGAAATCAAAGGTACTAATAGTATTAAAAATTTTTTCATATTATACTTTTTTAAAGTTGAAAAAATCCCCACACCAAAAACTCCCTGCCACAAACCTTTCAGCCTGTAGCAACGACCTTTCCTGTGGAATAAACTCTTGAAGACAATCCCCAAACTACCCGGGTATGAACACATACGCAACGGGAGAGAGTGAAAATCAGACTTGCCGGCGAGCCAAAAACGGGTGTGAGAATACCCGGAAAGCAATGGAGCCGATTGTCCTTTTTAAGCAGGTTAAAATTACAACATATTGTGTAATTTTAACCTATATTAAGTACTTATTTTTCATAAATTATCCAGCACCTTTAATTGATTGATTACCAATATAATCTGTAATAAATGTATAGGAATATCGCGTGTGCTCTTAAAACAGGTCGTCAACTACCTGAATTATCGTCTCCTTTTGCGTTTTGTACCTTTTTGCTTGTCCAAATAGGTACCCAACCTGCCTGCCGGTAGGCAGGAAAAGACCCCACCGCTTAATACCCTCTCTACTTCGTAGAGCCGGGAAAAGCCCTGATTAAGCTTTCGTACTACTGTTGTGCCGTCCATTTGAGCCCTGATTTCGTTCATTTATTGTTGCATTCTTTTTATTTGAATAGCACAAAGCGGTAGAAATTAATTTCTAATTCATGCCAGTTTATAGGCACTCTGGCATGGTACTGAGCCTCCTAAAAAGAGGATGTCTCAGAACAAGGATTTATAGTTCAGCCACCAAGAAAATAAGACACAAAGGATTGAATTTCAATAGGATTTTTTCTTCAATTCTTTGTGTCTTAGTGGCTAAAATACATTTTGAGACAGCTTCTTATCAAAAAACCATATCACCTTTACCTCAGAGCTTTACAGCAATGGTTCTGCTTTCTGTTACTTCGCCATTGCGAAAGGTTAACTGGTAAATACCTGGCTTTAAATCGCCTGTGAATAAAGTGAATACCTGCCCTTTTACAGCATTGGGTGTGCGAATCATTTTTACCACCCTCGCATAAGGATCAATCAACCTGATTTCCGCCTGATTGGTCCAGCCTTCTTCCGCTGCTATATTTAAACGGTCATATACCGGGTTGGGAAAAACCTCCACTAGACTACTCCGGATTCCACACCTTGTGGTGCCACAAAATTCCATACCCGGGGGAGGGCCATCTCCTACGCACATGGACATATTGCCCCTGCAGGTGCCTGCTGGCCTTACACAGGCGCGCCTGTGGGCATTGGGGTCGTTTGGGCAATTATCGAAACCTATACACTTGCTTTGGTCAATCCAACCGTTTTCAAGGTAATATTTTACAGTAGCATTAAAAGCTGCATCATTTATATGGTCCCTCCGCCTGATAAGCAGGGTTTGGTCGCAATAACCGTCTCCATCAGGATCGTAACCAAGTTTGTAGCCACCGGCAGTTTGCTGTGCATGAAGGGCGGAACAGCCAAAAACCAATAATAGCGAAATGAATAATTTTTTCATGGTAGAAATTTTTTATGAAGAAAATGTAAGCGCTGGAATGGTGAACTGAGGTATATCCTGTTGCATTCCCGTACTATTCGCTAAAATTTATCCCGGATTCCATCCATGCAGTTTTCCCGCAATTTTTCCAGACTAATCCAATCAAAAAATGATTTCATTGAGCGGCGTTCAATTAATCGGATTCAATCGCCCATTAAATTTAAACACTGTTTTTCTCAAATGCAAGTGTTTTCAATGTTTAATGTAGAAAAAATGGGAAAGGGTTGTAAAAATCAGGCTTTAAATTCCGGCTAATACCCTCATAAAGCATACTGTTTGACCTACCATTAAAATTAATGACCAAATTTTTTATTGAAAATCAATACGTTACAAAGGTACGTTAGAAAATTAATCCCCAAATTGCTTGTTTATTCAACTATAGACTCCTACCTTTGCCGCCCATTTAATAAACCGGGTTTTGTGCGGGATGGCGGCAACACCCAATAAAAATTAAGAGTAATGAGTAAACTTCATTTTACAACCAAACATGCCAACGCGGCTACTGTACAGCGTACGTGGTACGTTGTGGACGGTACCAATCAAACCGTAGGTCGCATGAGTGCCCGCATTGCCGCTGTG
>JAKQKY010000422.1 GCA_029560415.1 Bacteroidota bacterium
ATGCTGGTCTTTCCAAATATCACCATTCGCTTCGACGCTGTTACCATGGTACTCATTTTCGTGCCGTTTTACTTCCTGCTCGGGCTCACTATTGAGGCCATCTGTTTTTCCTTTGCCCTTTCTTACCGCAGTAAACTAATCCTGATTGAGAAAAACAATTTGCAGCATCAATATAGTTTGCAACTGGAAGATGAACTGGCAAAGCGAACCAGTGAATTAGCACAGCAGAATAAGATCAGCGAGGCACAAAAGATAAAACAGGTGCAGGCAGCTTTCGAGAAAAAAATTGCGGAGACAGAAATGACCGCTTTGAGGGCTCAAATGAATCCACATTTTATTTTCAATTGTCTGAACTCGATCAAACTGTATACATTGGAAAATGATTCCAAGACAGCATCAGAATACCTGACCATTTTTTCACAACTGATCAGGCTGGTGCTGGAAAACTCCCATTCAGAAAAAATCAGTCTTAAAAAAGAACTGGAAACACTACGACTATATATCGAACTGGAAGCCATGAGATTTAAAGACAAAGTACATTACGAGATAAGCGTTGCCCCTGAAATAGACCAGGAGTATACCGAGATCCCACCATTACTGATACAGCCATATGTAGAGAATGCCATATGGCATGGCTTAATGCACAAGCGGATTGGTGGTACCATACACATCCATGTAACACAGGATTCGGCAGATCGTTTATTGGTAGAAGTTAGCGATGATGGTGTAGGCCGGCAACAGGCAGCAGCCTATAAAAGTAAAACGGCTACGAAAAATAAATCATATGGGTTAAAGATGACGTCAGAAAGAATAAGCATCATAAACCAGTTGTACAACATGGATGCCGATGTGGAAATAACCGATTTAACAGATGCAGCCAATAACCCAACCGGAACAAAAGTGAAAATTAAAATACCTGTATAATTTTTATGCTCAAAGCAATAATCATAGATGATGAACAGGATTGCGTGAAACTACTTTCGCTGCAATTAAAAATGTATTGCCCACAGGTACAGGTAATAGCCACCTGTACCAGCAGTGAAGAAGGTTTTAATAAAATAATCGAACTAAAACCAACCATTGTTTTTTTAGATATTGAAATGCCGGTGATGAATGGTTTTCAAATGCTGGAAAAGATCGGCGATATACATTTTAGTTTGGTATTTGTAACAGCTTATGACCAGTTTGCGGTAAAGGCATTTCGCTTTTGCGCTTTGGATTATTTATTAAAACCTATCGATGGAAAAGACCTGAAAGCCTCTGTGGAAAGGGCTGAACAGCAGCACTGGCCGCAATCACAACAAATCAGTTTAATGAAACAACAGATAAAGGGTGATGGTAAATTTTTGCCAGATAAAATTGCATTGCCTTACCAGAAT
>JAKQKY010000424.1 GCA_029560415.1 Bacteroidota bacterium
AACCGAAACCGTTGGTAAGGTATTTTTTTGCCAGTTCATGATATGGAGAATCCGGTAAGCCAGTATAGGTTACTTTTTCCACTTTCGGATGTTGCTGCAACCATTGTGCCAGTGCAATGGCATTCTGGTTATGGCGTTCCACTCTTAAGGAAAGTGTTTCTAAGCCTTGTAAGAATAAGAAAGAATTAAACGGTGCAACCGCTGCGCCAAAATCTCGCAAACCTTCCACTCGTGCGCGGATAATGAAGGCGATATTTCCGAATGGTCCCGGCGTGCCGAATACATTCCAGAAATTTAAACCATGATAACCTTCTGATGGTTCTGTAAACTGTGGATACTTGCCATTGCCCCAGTTAAAATTTCCACCATCAATTATTACTCCACCTATAGAAGTACCGTGACCACCAATCCATTTGGTAGCAGATGCCACCACGATATGTGCACCATGTTTCAGCGGCTGAAATAAATAACCACCTGCACCGAAAGTATTGTCAACCACAATCGGCAAATCGTATTTGTCTGATAATGCTTTAAATGCTGCCCAATCAGGCACATTGCCTCTCGGATTTCCGATGGATTCCAGGTAGATGGCTTTTGTTTTATCGTCAATTAATTTTTCAAAAGATGAAGGATCATCACCATCTGCAAAACGCGCTTCTACACCTAATCGTTTAAATGCTACTTTAAACTGATTGTAGGTTCCGCCATATAAAAATGAAGTGGAAACAAAATTATCACCAGCTTCCAGGATATTATTCAACGCTAAAAACTGTGCGGATTGTCCGGAAGCAGTTGCCAATGCAGCCACACCGCCTTCCAGTGCGGCAATGCGTTTTTCAAACACATCCGTTGTTGGATTCATGATACGTGTATAAATGTTTCCAAACTCACGTAAGCCGAATAAATTGGCTGCATGTTCTGTATCTTTAAACTGATACGAAGTGGTCTGGTAGATTGGAACGGCGCGCGAACCGGTTGTCGGATCCGCTTCCTGTCCGGCATGCAGTTGCAGTGTTTCAAATTTGTAAGTACTCATTGTTTTTATTTTAAAAAGTGATTAATAGACATAAAAAAAGCCTTCCGTGTTCAGGGAAGGCTGTATATTTTAATTAAATATTTCAGTTTTT
>JAKQKY010000180.1 GCA_029560415.1 Bacteroidota bacterium
TACTAGGTTCGACCAGGTATATGCTACTTCAATAAGCACTTACCTGCGCAAGATGCTTTTTGATAAAGCCGCAGATGAATCTACTGTTACGGTACAGTTTATTTTCAATGTGAATTGATATGAACTTACAACATCAAAAGACCTGGGTAAAAGTTGTGGCTTCTATATTGATTTACCTGGTTCTATCATTTGGAATCGGGATGTTTACCGAACCAGATCCATTTTCAACAAAGCACATCCTCAAAACATTGGTTGGCGGCCTTGTTGGTGGCTTCGTATTTGCCATGCTCCTCTTGCCCGAAAATCCTTTTAAGAAGAAAAAGAACATTACGCCCTGACCAGCTTAATAGAATATTGAATTATTTTTGAACGAATGACATACGAAGAATCCATTCAATATCTATACGAGCAACTGCCGATGTTTACCCGGGTCGGCGCTGCGGCTTATAAGGAAGACATCCACAATACCGTTGCCCTTTGTGCAGCGTTGAACAATCCTCAACATTCATTCAAAAGCATACACATTGCCGGCACTAACGGTAAAGGTAGTACGAGCCATATGCTGGCTGCAATCCTGCAACAAGCCGGTTATAAAACCGGGCTTTATACCTCGCCACATATCTTGGATTTCGGAGAAAGGATCAGGATAAACGGCGACATGATCGACCAGGATTTCGTAATCGATTTTGTAGAAAGAACAAAACAGCTTTGCATCGATATTCAACCTTCTTTTTTTGAACTCACGGTTGCCATGGCGTTTAGTTATTTCGCCAGCAAGGAAGTAAACATCGCCGTGATAGAAACCGGGCTGGGCGGCCGTCTCGACAGTACCAACATCATCAACCCGTTACTATCCATCATTACCAACATCGGTTACGATCATATGCAGTTACTGGGCTCTACGCTGCCTAAGATCGCATTTGAAAAAGCCGGCATCATTAAAAATGGTATACCCGTAGTGATTGGGGAGACTTTACCCGAAACCATCCCTGTTTTTGAAGAAAAAGCTTCAGATATGACAGCGCCACTATACCTGGCAGAAAAGCGTTTTGCCGTTACCGGCAGTCACCCACATGATCAATACCTGGCTTGCGAAATTCATGATCTTTTAAATGATACAAAAGAAAATTACCTGCTCGATCTCACTGGTTTATATCAATCCCGGAATATATGCACGGTACTAACTTCGGTATCAGTGCTAAAGGAACAGGGTTTCAGCATCAGCAATGAACAGGTACATACCGCTTTGCAACAGGTTAAAAAAACAACCGGGCTCAGGGGACGATGGGATGTTGTTTCTAAAAATCCAACAGTGATATTCGATGTGGCGCATAATGAAGATGGCATCCGGCAATTGTTGCAACAGCTTTCTATTCAATATCCATCTGCAACTATTCATTTTGTATTGGGCTTTGTACAGGATAAGGATGTAAGCAAAGTCCTATCATTATTGCCCCGGGATGGCAAATATTATTTTACCAATGCCCATATCCCAAGGGCCATGCCTCACCAAATACTACAGGAGAAAGCGGAGGAATATCAATTAAATGGAAAAAGTTATGATCAGGCAGATGATGCATTAGAAGCTGCACGCTCTGAAGCTGGTTCGGAAGATGTTATTATGGTCTGCGGAAGTTTTTTTGTGATCGCCGAGCTTACCAGCATAAAAAGCGTTTAACCCTGCTGGTTATATTCTTTTATATCAATTCATTTTTCTTAATAAATTCGATGGCATAGAACATACATAAAGCGTGCATGCTTTGTTTGATCTCATTGTGCTGTAACATCACCTGCACTTCTTCATATGGTTTCAGGATCACATCAATTTCCTCGTTGGCATCCAGGTGTTGAGCGGCGATTTTAATGCCTCCGGTAGCCAGGAACATATGCGTGAAATTATTGAGCACGCCTGGGTTGGCAGCAGTGATGCCCAGGTAATGAAATGTTTCAAACTGGTAGCCGGTTTCTTCCAGCAATTCCCGTTTAATGGCCTGTGCAGGCAATTCACCTTTGTCGATAAATCCACCCGGCAGCTCCATGATCACCTCCCCGATCGGGTGACGATACTGATTCACCATGATCACTTCATTGTCTTGCGTAAGCGCCATCGCCACCACACAAGTAGGCAATTCCACCAGGAAATATGGATCCACGATCTTTCCATCCCTGGTTTCATAAGCGTCTTTCCTCGCCGTGAAATAAGGATGCTTACTTAAATATTCAGATGAAATTGTTTTGGCAGACAAGGATTGTAGTTATGGAGTTTATTAAGTTTGTTAGAGTATGATCGAGGATCCAAGATCCAGGATTCAGGATAAAAAGCTCTCATCTCACATCAACTATCTTGTATTCTGTATCCGCAATCCTGCTTTAGTATCGAGTATCCAGCATCCAGTATCTTGTATCCTGTATCCTTCTTCACCCCCACCCCTCCCGCTTCCTCAACGCATTGATATGCTCAGTATGATGCTTCCCATGCCATGCATACATTCCCAGCAAATACCAGAGCGTCATTTCTTTTTTATGTTCGGGGTGAAACACTGTACGATCCCAATCTTCCCGGCTGATGTGTTTTAAAATTTCAACCCAACGACGATGAAGGGCAAATAATAAAGTGATCGACAGGTTTACCGGTAAATTCTTTGTATCAGCCATTGTCACCCAGGCATCCTGGTCGTATGGCTTGATGGTTGGGTTGTCTTCTGTAAGGCCCAGTTTGAAACGGATATACGCATTCATGTGACTATCGGCCACATGATGCACCAACTGCTGCACCGTCCAGCCACCATCGCGATAAG
>JAKQKY010000428.1 GCA_029560415.1 Bacteroidota bacterium
ACCGCCCAATTTTTAATGGATGTGGAGTGCTTGTTAACATTTTCCATAAAATCAACATTTATTAAGATAAACTAATGGTAATTTTGCTCAACTTTATTTCATCATTTCCTATAATAAATCACATGATATCTAATGTAAAAATTTTTTCCGGAAGAGGTTCGAAGTATTTAGCAGAAAAAATTGCGAAAAAGTTCGGCGAACCACTGGGTAAAGTGAATATTCAAAAATTCAGCGATGGTGAAATTGGAGTTGAATTTGTTGAAAGCATCAGGGGCAGATCGGTTTTTTTAATTCAAAGCACTTTTGCACCTACCGAAAACCTGATGGAATTATTGTTGATGATCGATGCCGCTAAAAGAGCATCAGCTTATAAAGTGATCGCCGTTATTCCTTACTATGGATATGCAAGGCAAGACAGGAAAGATAAACCCAGGGTGGCCATAGGATCCAAACTGGTGGCCAATATGCTGGTAGCAGCTGGTGCCGATCGCGTGATCACCATGGATCTTCACGCACCGCAGATCCAGGGATATTTTGATATTCCTGTAGATCACCTCGATTCTTCCGCTATATTCATTCCATATATTGAAAATCTAAATCTTGCAAATCTCACCTTTGCTGCGCCGGATGTTGGCAGTGCCAACAGGATTCGTGAAGTAGCTTCATTTTTCGAATGCGATATGGTGATCTGCGATAAGCACCGTAAGCGGGCCAATGAAATTGCCAGCATGGTAGTGATAGGGGATGTAGCCGACAGGGACATTGTATTGATCGATGACATCTGCGATACCGGTGGTACCCTGGCAAAAAGTGCAGGGTTGATGATTGAAAAAGGTGCCAGGAGTGTTCGTGCATTTTGTACGCATCCGGTATTAAGTGGCAATGCATATGAAAATATACAGAATAGTGTATTGGATGAACTGGTGGTTTGCGATACAATTCCGGTGAAGTCTGGTTATGATAAAATAAAAGTATTGTCAACTGATGAGCTTTTCGCTGTAACCATTCGCAACGCCTATGAGAATAAAAGCATCAACAGTTTATTTATCAGGGGAAGGATGAAAGAAAAAAAATAGCCTAATTCATTGAATTTCAATGTATTGGGCAAGGTGATGGAGCAGATAAATCTTTAGGGAATAATAGGAATTTAAAACCGATTTTTCCTTACCTTTGCGCCTCATAAAAAAATATAAACAAATGAAATCAATTACAATCGAAGGACAACTGAGGACCGAAAGCGGAAAAAAAGCCACCCGCCAACTTCGCTCTCAGCAACTTGTGCCAGCTGTAATTTATGGTGGTAAAACAGAAATTAATTTTTCTGCTCCTGCAACTGCTTTTAAAAGCATCGTGTACACATCAGAATTTATGTTAGCCAACATTACAGTAGATGGTACAACTTACCGCTGCATTTTGAAAGATCTTCAGTTTAACAAAGTATCAGATGCGCTTACCCATGTTGATTTTCTTGAACTGGTAGAAGATAAAAAAGTGATCGCAACCCTTCCATTAAAATATGTAGGTGTTCCTGCAGGTGTGAAAGCCGGTGGTAAACTGGTTACTAAAATGAAAGGCGTGAAAATCAAAACCCTGCCTAAATACCTGAAAGAACATATTGAAGTAGATTTATCGGGTTTGCAGTTGAATGAGAACGTACGTGTTCAGGATATCATTGCTGAAAACATGGAAGTACTGAACTCTCCAAGAATTCCGATTGCATCGGTAACCATGACACGCCAGCTTAAACAGGAAGAGGCTGCTGCTCCTAAAGCTGCCGCACCGGCTGCTGCTAAAGCTGCCGCTCCAGCTGCTGCTGCCAAAAAATAAATGATAAGCATTTAAATATAAAAAGCCCTTTACACAAAGGGCTTTTATTATTAATATCCGGCTGCAAAGGATAAACTTATTTAACTTTGCGCTCCTAAAATACAACTCATGGGAATGGACAGAAATACGGTGATCGGCTTTGTACTCATCGGTGCTTTATTGATAGGTATGTTTTTTATAAACAGCAGGAGCAGGTTGGCCTATGAAGGGGAGCAAAAACGTATTGCAGATTCTATTGCTGCCAGCAAGCCAAAAAAAGATACCCTCGCTGCAAAAATAGATTCAATCGAAACGATAAAAAAGGTTGTTGCAAGCCAGTCTGCGCTGTTTCAGGCAGATAGCATTGCCGAACAAACAACAACCATTGAAAATAATGTTGTTAAGATCAGTTTTTCAAATAAAGGTGCCCGCCCAACCATTGTTGAATTAAAAAAATTCAAAAAACTGGATGGATCACCTGTTTTTGTACAACAAGGCAACTTCAATACCTTTTCTTATGCAGTGAATGCTGATGTGAATAAAACGGCGGAATCAAGCAATATCATCTTTGTGGCTTCACCGGTGACAGACAATGCAGATAAATCCAAAACCATCAGGTTTACCGCAGGTGATTCTGCGGGCAGGCAACTGGTGCACCAATATACGATCAGGCCCGATGATTATATGATGGACCTGGATATCAGCCTCCAGGGTACCGACAGGATGTTCACACAAAATACCATAAGCTTTTTATGGCAGGCAGAAGCACCACAAATTGAAAAGGATCATAAGTACGAACTAACGCAAACGCATATATGCTTTGTTAAGGACCAGGATTTTGACTTTGAGTATGTAGGAAGTGGTGATTCAAAAACTTTCAGCAAACCGGTAGACTGGATTAGTATAAAACAGCAATTCTTTGCAACAGCGCTGGTTGCAAAAAATAAATTCAACAGTGCTGTTACCACATGGACGGTTCCGGCAGACAGCAATGGCCGGTTCATTACCAGGGCCATTACCAATGCGAAAATCATTTTGCCAGCAGGTAATTCTGCCAATATCCCCTTGCAGTTTTACTATGGCCCCAGTGATTATAATATCCTGAAAAAGTACGATAACCAGATGGAGAACATCGTACCTTATGGCAACGGTATTTTTGCATTTGTGAAATACATCAACCGCTATTTTCTGTTGCCGGTTTTTGATTTCCTGCAGAAACATATCGCCAGTATGGGTATGGTGATCCTGTTGCTAACGTTATTCATCAGGCTCATTACTTCACCGATCCTGTATAAAAGTTACCTGAGTGGTGCTAAAATGAAAGTGCTTAAACCCGAAGTAGACGCCCTTAAAGCCAAATATAAAGATGATCAGCAGGCGTTTAGTATGGAACAGATGAAACTTTGGCGGAGTGCTGGTGTGAGCCCCCTTGGTGGCTGCCTGCCTGCTTTGCTGCAGATCCCCATCTTCATGTCGTTATATTATTTCTTCCAGTCTAATATTGATCTCAGGGGAAAGAACTTCCTTTGGGCACATGACCTGGCGGCTTATGATTCCATTGCAAAATTGCCTTTTGAAATTCCTTTCTATGGTGATCACGTAAGTTTATTTACCCTAACGGCAGTGGCTACCAGCTTATTGATCTCAATTTACAGCATGAGCAATATGCAGGATAACAGCAATCCATTA
>JAKQKY010000432.1 GCA_029560415.1 Bacteroidota bacterium
AATGGTTATTCACCCTTTTATGCTGGTACCCACACTTGCCAGGTGGTTGAAAAATCGCGGATACCGGTTATAATAGTTCCTGAAGGAATCACAAACTTTTCATTTGAAAACATTTTGTTTCCCGTCAGGCCTATCTCCAGTGTTTTATTCAAGTATGAGATCATGCGGCCTTTTATACTAAAAAATAATCCCAGCATAACTTTCTTAAATCTAAGAAACCCGGAGTGTTTGAATGAGCTACATGTCATTCATCATCTTACCGAACACATAAAAACAAAACTGGATGATGATAAGGTTCATTATACAATGGATTATTATTTCAAAGACAATTTATTTGCAGAGCATATTGCAGAAAAGATCGCAGAAAGTAAAATTAAATTTGACCTGGTAGCCATTACGATTGATTCTGATGTTTTACATAAAGATTTTCACATCAGCGAGTATGCCCGAAAATGTATCCATAACAGCACCATCCCATTTCTAATTCTTCAACCCGGTATTCAAAAAATTGATCCGGAGGTGCTTTTGGAAAATCTTAAAAAAGGCATCCTCCTTAATTAAACCATTGCCTGTGTATATAATATTACCAGGCTTTGTGTGAAAGCCGGGATTTACTGGCTCGTAATTCCGTTTCGATCCTAACCGAATTCATTTAGAAAAATTTATATCATGGATAAAAACATAAATACAATACTTATCCCGGTTCAATTTGATGCAGAACATTTGTCTGTTGTAAGGCAGGCTGCCCTCCTTGCAAAAGAACATAAAGCTATGATACATTTACTGGCTGTTAAATCAATATCATCTATATATAATTTTTCATACTTCACGCAGGCTACGCCTGTAAAAAATACGTTCTTCCATAACCAGGAACAATTGGCCATGTTGGAAACATGGAAGAGATGGTTAGAACAGGATTACGGGATAAAAGTAACGCCTGTTATGGAACTGGGTAACTGGAAAGATGTCGTTTTAAAATATGCCATCTCAATGAACGCCGACCTGGTGGTTTTAAAAGACAAACCTGTTCAACGAAAATGGTTTACATTCAGAAAATCACCCATAGAGTACCTGATTGCCAAATGCCCCTGCCAGGTGTTAACACTTTACTCCAACAAAACTTCTATGGCTGAATGGAAAGATATCGTGATCCCCATTACAGATTTTATCCCCGAACAACGGGTTCACACAATTTTGAAACTGGCCAAAGTCTATAAATTTAAAATTCATCTAATTGCATCTCCCATTAATGCAAATAATAGCCATCCTGCAACTTTTCATTTTTTTACAGAAACACTGAAAATGCTCAAGCCATCAGGGAACATCCAGGTGCAATGCGAGTACCTCGATGAGCCCGGCAACCAGGTTCATCGTTTTGTAGAATATACCAATAGGATTTGTGCAGATGCGCTTATGACAAAAATGAAAGACAATAGAAAAGAAAAAGTAAATTCCTTCATTAAAAAACTTGAAAACTTTTTTAATGAAACGCCTTACGGTAAGTATCCCGATACTATATTCCCGGCTTACCATTAACGATCAGCCCTGATTTCCGGAGTATAACAATTCATACTAGAAGCCAAAAAAAATAATCATGCCTGCTTTATCTGGTTAACATATTACAAAGTTGCCTTATTTCAGCTTTCGGTAGTATCCGGCAGTAAAGGGTTTATTTTACTTCTTAATACATTCCAAACATTTATTTCATAATCTGGTCTTTTTTGCTCAAATTGCTAAAAATATTAGCAATGAATGCGTCAATCAACAGGCCCGAAGTGGAGATCCTACATTGCGCATCGGTTAACCCGGTGCTCACCAGGTATTATGATGGCTGCATCCCGGCCGGGTTTCCTTCTCCTGCAGCCGATTACCTGGTAGAAGACATCGACCTCAACAAATACCTCTGCCCAAGGCCTGCTTCCTCCTACATTGTACGGGTGTCCGGTGATTCGATGAATAATGCTTGTATACCGGAAGAATCCTTACTTGTGGTAGACCGGTCCATCACCCCGGTAAACAACATGGTCATCGTTGCCGTGATCAACAACGAATTCACCGTGAAGCGGTTTATCAAAAACAGCAGCGGCATTCGCCTGATGCCAGACAGTAAAAATCCAAGGTGGCAACCCATTCCCATCACCGCTGATATGGAATTTAAAGTCTGGGGCGTGGTAACGCAGATCATCATCAATGGATTAAAAGTGTGACCATGATCGCCCTGGTGGACTGTAATAATTTTTATGCCTCCTGCGAAAGGTTATTCAATCCGGCACTTGAAGGAAAACCGTTAGTGGTACTCAGCAATAACGATGGTTGCGTGATCTCCCGCAGCAATGAGGCCAAGGCCCTGGGCATTCGTATGGGCGAAACAGCCTTTATGATGGATGCATTCATGCAACAACACCAGGTTTCGGTTTTCTCTTCCAACTACACCCTGTACGGAAGCATCAGCAACCGGGTCATGCAGGCTTTACGGGCATTTTCTCCCATGGTGGAAACCTATTCCATCGACGAGGCCTTCCTGCAACTGCCTGATACCCCTTCCGAATCACTTCATCAATTAGCAGACCGGATAAGTCACCACATCGGATCACAGGTAGGCATTCCCGTTAGTATCGGCGTGGCGCCTACAAAAACTTTAGCCAAAATGGCCAACCGCTTTGCCAAAAAGGAAAACAAAAACAACGGGACCTTTGTGGCTGCATCCCGAATACAAATCGAAACACTTCTTCACAACACAGCGATAGAAGACATCTGGGGCATTGGCAGCCAGCACCAGAAAAAGCTTACACAGCAAAAGATCTTTACAGCTGCCGACCTGTTAAAACTTCCCGAATCCTGGATCCGGAAAAACCTGACGGTCACCGGGCTTAGAATGATCAATGAACTGAAAGGCATCCCCAGCGTGGGCTGGGAAGATATGCCACCACCTAAAAAAGGAATCTGCATCGCCAGGTCGTTCGGACAATTACTCACCAAAAAAGAAGACATCAAAGAGGCGCTTGCCAACTATGCCAATGATTGTGCGGTGAAATTAAGACAGCAACGATCGCAGGCCTGCATGATACAGGTGTTCATACAAACCAATACACACCGTACACAGGACAAACAATATTTTCGTTCCATCAACATTCCATTGCCGGTTTCCAGCAATGATAGCCATACCATCATTGCAGCTGCATTAAAAGGATTGGATATTATTTACCGGAAAGGTTTTAATTTTAAAAAGGTTGGCATCCTGGCAGTAGAGCTGGTAGCAGAAACAGAAACTCAAATGGGTTTGTTCGATCAGGGCGATCATCAAAGAAGCGCAGAGCTGATGAAAGTTTTCGACCAGATAAACAACCGGTGTAGCAAGGGAAGCATTAGGTTTGCCATACAAGGCTATAGTAAGAAGTGGAA
>JAKQKY010000440.1 GCA_029560415.1 Bacteroidota bacterium
TGCCCGCTCCGGCAGCAACCTACCCTACTTTCTAACCAATGGCAGCACGCCGCAGGGTTTGTACACCATTACCGGCACGGCCATTTCCTCCAATGTATTTATAGGCCCTACCCCCAACCTGCAAACAGCCATGATGCATGAGGTAAACACCCCGGTTTTTACTCACTACTTTCCCATTGTTTTCAACGCAACGCCAGAACGTATATACCGGAGTTATTTCCCTGAAAACTGGCAAAACTGGCCCGGCATATTGGAAGCTTATGATGCGGGGCGGATAGGTCGGAGCGAGATAATTGCCCATGGCAGTACCATTGACCCCGAATGGTTTGCCGGCGAAACATACTACCCGCTGTCCCCCACCCTTGGTTGCCTGAGTGGCCTGGAGCTATGGAACAAAAAAACAGGCCGGATTGACAGGAGTGATCAGCTTGACCTGGTAAATACTTTTATAGAAACCAAAGGAACGCAGGGGTTTATGATGGTGATAAACCTGGATGATAAAAAAGCACCGGTAACAAGAGAAGAAGTAGAGGCGCTGGTAAATCATTTTGAACAGATGGCAGCAGGGTATTAAGTATTAAAATGGAACTGTCTCTTTTAACATAGTTATTTATCCAACCACTTCTTCAGCAGCGGGGCTTTTTCCCGGCTGACGTCTATTTCCATTTTTAGTGGCGGCTTCAGGTGCACCATTAGTTTTTGGTTGCCATATGGCTTTACAGATTGCACTGAATTAATATTGATAATGGTTTGGCGGTTGGCTCGAAAGAATATTTCAGGATTGAGTACTTCTTCAATTTCTTCAAGGGGGGTGTAGTCGTAAATCAATTTGTCGCCATTGAACTTGTAGAAGAAGTTTAGATTTTCCCTGTAGATTACAGCGATTTCTTTTGCTTCCAATGGCATCCACTTATTATTCGTGTTTATGATAAAACGCTCTTTGTACCTGGGTTTGGCATTGCCTGCATTGGCAAAATAATCCATCAATAATTTAATGTCTGTTGGTATTGCCGCCGCTGTATTCTTTTGAAAGGAACGAACTTTGGCCACGGCCTTTTTCAAATCCTCTTCCTGTACTGGTTTTAGCAAATAATCCACCCCGTTTACTTTAAAAGCCCTGATCGCATATTCTTCGTAAGCAGTGCAAAAAATGATGGGACACTTTAAGCTTACACTCTCAAATATTTCAAAGCTCAGTCCATCGCTCAGTTTAATATCCATAAACAACAAGTCAGGCTCGGCATTTGCCCCAAACCATTTTATGGCAGCTTTTATGCTGGGCAATACGGCTAATACTTCTACATCAGGCGCAATGGCTTGCAAAACAGCCTTCATCTCATCGGCTATCAGTAGTTCATCTTCTATAATCAGCGTAGTCATGGCTGTTCATTATTTTGTTAAAGCAGTGGAATGGACACTGTAAAATATTGTTCACTTTCGTTTACCAATACCGCCTTCTCTGTATAAAAGCTATACAGCTTGCGCAGGCTTTGCAATCCTTGTTGGTTGCTGGTTTCTACAATACGATAGCGCTGCAGGTTATTTCGAACGTGCAGATAATCGTCGCCATCAAAAATGTCGATGATTAGCGGACTATCGGTGGAAGTGGTATTGTGTTTTATCGCATTTTCGAGCAGGTTTTGCAATACTACCGGGGCAATTTGCTTCTCTGCTGCCGCATCAGCAATATAAATGTTTACGTGAAAGCCTTCGCCAAACCTTACCTTTTGCAGTTCGGCAAATGTGGTTACAAAAGCAACCTCTTCGCTTACCCGCACCAACTCCTGGTTGGCGCTTCGCAATACATAACGATACACTTTACTTAAACCATCCAAAAACCAGGCGGCGGTTTTGCTGTCTGTTTTTATCAGGCTTCGCAATGAGGTAAGTGAATTAAATAAGAAGTGCGGATTCAACTGTTGCTTGAGGCTTTCGTATTGAATCATCGTTTTTTCTTTTTCCAACGACTCGGCCTTGGTTTCCAGCGTAAATATCTGCCTTTGTTTATCAATCTTAAAACGATAGAAAAACACAAACCCGGAAACCAACAGCCCAACCATGACCAACCAAAACCAAAAAGCTCTGTAAAAAGGGGTACGAATGACAAGTTGAATGGTTTGTTCAGGTGTTCTCCACGATCTATCTTTAGCAACTACTCTTACCCTAAATACATAATTGCCGGGTAGCAGATTATTATACTGGGCGGCAGCATTGGCATTAGCAGCCGACCATTCTTTATCAAACCCATCCAGCTTAAACTCCAATGAATAAGGAAATATTTCATCACTGATTAATGAACCAAAACTGAATTCCAATGAATTTTCATCTGGCTCCAGGTACAGTGCTGTCGCATGATAAATCAATTTTTCTACTCCCATAATTTTTACGCTACTAATGATAGGAGCTTCGATGACAGGTTTCTGATTCAGCCGTCCGGGTATAAATTTCACAATATCCTTATTAACCGTTAACAGAATGGCCCCGTTGCTATCGGCCTGAAAAACATTGCGATAGTCAATTGTATTTTCGTAAAGGGGCAGGTAATAATTTCTGATACTTTTTGTAATGGAATGGAAAACAGAAACCTTATTACCAGCTGCAATCCAAATGCGGTCATCCTTATCGGTAAGTACTGCACTTAGATTGCCTGGTATCCCATTAGACTGGTCATATAGTTTTACTTCATCTTTAGCAACATCATATTTATACAGGCCAACATTAACGGAAGCCATCCACAAATTCCCCTGTTTATCGTCAGTAATTGAAGTGATGTAGCCTGACGATTCCTTTACCTTATTTTTTACATAATACTTCATCACTACTCCATTCTTTGCGTTGATTTGTGCCAGCCACCAAAAGGCCGGTGTATACCAGGGTCTTCCTGTTTTATCAAGAAATAATCCATTGTATCCGATCCTTTGTCCGTCGGGGAATGAATCAACTGCAGCTCTAATCAATATGGCTCGGTTCGATATTTTA
The DNA here is from genome assembly GCA_029560415.1 of Bacteroidota bacterium. GTDB lineage: Bacteria > Bacteroidota > Bacteroidia > Chitinophagales > Chitinophagaceae > Ferruginibacter. The sequence continues at coordinate 2,980 of JAKQKY010000440.1, forward strand.
TTCCACTTTATATGCCCTTCGTTTGATGTAAACCAAACATCATTCCAATGCTCCTTAAAAGTGTTGAAATGCAGAAGAGGTAACCCGTCAAATTTTTTTTCAAAGGGTATTACCTGTTTTGTTTTCTCATTTATTTGCCATACTCCTGTATGGGTACAAACGAAGGGCTGCCTGTCAATAAAATTGACCTCAAATACAGAACCCGGCTGCTGGCCTTTACTGTTTTTTATAGCATTTGAAAAGTCAAAATAAATATATTCTCCGGTATTTGGATAATAGTGAATCATATTGATGTCACCATCAGTGGCTATCCACCAGCTATTATCACGAAGGTCGATAGTGAAAGCGCCCAATGTATTATGCTTAAATTCCGGTACATTTTCTATTATAGGTATAATGGAAAATGCATTTTTTGAATAATTGCATTTGGAAAGCCCACCCGCTGTTGCAAACCAGATGGTATTATCCTCATCTTCCCAGGCATTCCAAAAGGAATCTCCTGCTATAGAAAAAGGGTTGCCATTTTTGTAGGCAATTGGCGTAATAGAATGCTTTTGATAATCAATTACTGCAATCTCATTGCCCCATGTGCTAAACCAAAGCATGTGGTGGCTATCTTCAAATAAGGTTTTTGCCAATGCGTTTGGCATTGACGTACGCATATTAATTCGTTGAAGAATTTTATACGTCTTCGGGTCAAATGAAATAATGTCTTTCGTCACGTTGTCGAAAAACCATAAATTACCTGTTTTTGAAACCGACAATGCGGATACACTATGATTGGTAAATATTGAATCATCCAGCATGTTTTTATGGCTGTAAAACTTTTCCTGAACTGTATTATAAAAATACAGGCCGGAACGGGTAGCAAACCAAAGTCCTTTACCATCAGGATCCTCCACCAAACCATTTTGCCTGACAGAATAAGTACTTAATGAATCATAATTTTTAGTAAGTGGCCCTATTTCTTCAAATACATTTTTCTGCCTGTTCAACTTTAAAATATTCCATTCGGTGCTTGCCCAGATAATTTCTTTCTTATCGCAAATAATATTTTTCACCCCTCTTGCAAAGTCGTATGTTGGCGGTATATAGTTTTCGAAGCTATTTTTCTGGGGCTGATAGCAAAAAATGCCGCTGGCTGTGGCACCCCATATATTGCCTGTTTTGTCCTCACACAAATCAAATATAATATTGTTAATCAATGTGTTACTATCATTCGTCGCTTTAAAGTTGTAAAAATGTGCACCATCATAGCGGCTGAGGCCGTTGGCGGTGCCTATCCACAGCATACCCCGGCTATCTTTCAACATACTAATACAGTAGTTAGCACTAAGCCCATGGCGTTCACCTCTATTTTGAAATATAAAACCAGGTGACTGCGCAAACAGGTTGAATGAAAATGACAGTAATAACGATATGTAAAACAGGCTTTTCAATATATTTCAAAGTAGCTGCAATTTATCCGAATCACCAAACCGAAATGTGGGAAGATGATAAATGAAAGGGTAAAGCGGATAAATGTAGTACTGAATCATTTGATGAACACCCTGCTTACCCCTGGCTGTTTGGGCAACATCATTATCCTAGACTAAAAATGCCTTTTATCCACTATAAAAGGCAAAACATACACTTCGGGCAATATAATATCATTTTAACCGAACCTGGTTTTGCCAAAGCATTGAGGCCATTTAGGTTTGTTCATCGAACAACATAAAACAAACACTTTATGAAGCAGGTATTCTTTCTCCTACCAGCCATTTTCGGAACCGTTTTTCAAGTTTCTGCGCAAAGCGTTGGCATTGGTACGGTTACACCTTCAACATCGGCACAATTGGATATAAGCAGCACCACCAAAGGCATTCTTATTCCAAGAATGACTACTGCTCAACGCACAGCCATAGCAGCGCCGGCAAAAGGTTTGATGGTATTTGATAACGACACAAACAGCTTTTGGTTTTTTAACGGCAGCGCCTGGACAAGTATGGTCGGAGGCGCCGGGGCCGGATGGGGGCTTACAGGCAATACAGGTACCGTAGATGGCACAAACTTTATTGGAACGCTGGACGATGCTCCATTAAACATCAGGGTAAACAACGAGAAAGCAGGAAGAATAGACCACTTAAGATACAATACTTTCTTTGGCTATCAGGCCGGAAATGCCATCACATCAGGCGTTCAAAATTCAGCAACCGGCATGTATGCACTGGCTTCTAATACTACAGGAAGCTTTAATACTGCCAATGGATTTGCTGCACTTATTGCAAATACCACTGGCCTAAACAATACGGCTAGCGGAATGCAGACGCTTTCATCAAATACTACAGGATCTGCGAATACTGCCAATGGGAAAGATGCGCTTCGATACAACACAACAGGATACGAGAATACTGCCAATGGTTACCGATCATTATTAAATAACACAACAGGATTCTATAATACAGCCAATGGTGCGCAGGCATTGTTTTCAAACACTTCAGGCAATCACAACACAGCCCTGGGTTATAGTACATTGAATAAAAATACCACAGGAAACAACAATATAGCCATTGGAAGTAGTGCCTTGTTTTCCAATACTCAAGGCGGTAATAACATTGCATTGGGATACAACGCATTAAATACCAATACAACAGCCGACTTTAATATTGCAATAGGTTATCAAACACTTGAAAAAAACACTTTTGGGGAAAGTAATACTGCCGTTGGCTCCCATGCATTAAATTATAACACCACTGCTTCAGGCAATACAGCTATCGGCCGTTCGACATTAACCAACAACAGAACAGGGCAAAACAACACAGCCACAGGCGCCGGTGCGCTATATGGCAACGACGATGGTGATATGAATACCGCCAATGGTGTTGAAGCATTAAAAAGCAATAACGGGTCGAATAATACAGCCACTGGTTACCAGGCTTTATACTCCAACTTAACGGGAGAATGGAATGTTGCCAATGGTAATAAGGCATTATGGAATAATACAGATGGAAATTTTAATACTGCCAATGGCTACTCCGCACTATATTCAAATTCTACTGGAAATAGTAATACAGCGGATGGTTATCAGGCTTTGTATGCAAACACTACAGGATTCTTTAATACAGCCTCTGGCTTTAAAGCATTAAATTCAAATTCTTCAGGAGCTCGTAATACTGCTATTGGTAGTTTTGCGTCAGCTGCCAATACCACCGGAGGATATAATACTGCCATTGGTACGGATGCATTAAATGTTAATACCACAGGAAACTACAACACTGCAAATGGTTACAGGGCATTATTTGTAAATACTACCGGAATAAATAATACAGCGACGGGCGCTAACGCATTAATAAATGTAACCACTGGAAGCAATAATACCGGTATTGGATATGATGCACAAGTTCCAAATGCTACTGGAAGCAACCAGGTACGTATTGGAAATACAGCAGTATCCTATATTGGCGTGCAGGTTGGATTGACTGTTACTTCTGATAAAAGATTGAAAGAAAATATAAAAAACTCCAATTTAGGATTGACATTTGTTAATCAATTACGACCGGTTTCTTATGTTAGAATCAACAATGAAAACGAAAAATCGGAATATGGCTTTATTGCGCAGGAACTGGAAGCCACACTGGAAAAATTGGGTGTAACCAATTCTGGTATTATTCACAAAGACGATGATGGTATACTCAGTGTTCGTTACAACGATTTGTTTGCACCGCTGGTGAAAGCCATACAGGAACAACAACTGCAGATTGAATCCCTTACCAAAGAATTGTCAGAAATTAAAAAAATGCAACAGAAAAAATAGAAACCTATCCTGCTCCATATAACAATATCAATAAAAAACAACATAATCAATATTCCGCAATATCACATTCAATTGTGTCATTGTGTTTCAGATTCCTTTCTGT
>JAKQKY010000441.1 GCA_029560415.1 Bacteroidota bacterium
GGGAATAGCTTTTCAGGGATTCCAGAATTTAAAAGAAAATAACAATGGTTTTCTGGTGAAATTTAATTCTGATGGCACCCGACTTTGGGGTACATACTATGGTGGCGCTTCTGGTCCGGAAGGTCGGTTTTCAAATATTGCTGATGTTAATGGAAATGTCTACCTTATGGGAACCACAACATCTTCAACAGGAATAGCAGATGCTGGATTTCAGGGTACTTACCAGGGGGACAACTTATCATTTGATGCATTTGTTGTTAAGTTTAATCCTGATGGCAGCAGGTTATGGGGATCCTATTTTGGGGGAAATAGAAGTGAACAAATTTTGGCCTCTGCACTTGATGGTGACGGAAATCTTTTTATCGCAGGAGAAACTAAATCAACTACGGGTATTGCTGTTAATGGATTTCAAAACAATTATGGTGGTTGGACTTCCGCTTTAGGATCATTTGGTGATGCTTTCCTGGCAAAAATAACTGAGGCTGAAATTGAACCTGATTCAGATAACGATGGGGTACCCGATGCTGAAGACTGCGCACCGAATGATGCTGCAAAATACCAAACTGCCAACCTCTTCATTGACTCTGATAACGATGGATACGATGCCGGACAGGAAAATGTTTGCTATGGAGCAACCATTCCTGCCGGTTATAAAGCCACTACTTCAGGTACCGATTGCAATGATGCAGATGCCGCAGTAAATCCCGGTCAGGTAGAGGTTTGCGGTAATAACAAGGATGATGATTGTAATATTGCCACTAGCGATGTATGCACCCAGCCTGATGCCGATAATGATGGCGTACCCGATGCCAGCGACTGCGCACCCAATGATGCCACAAAGTATCAATCTGCCTTATTATTTATAGATGCAGACAATGATGGATATGATGCAGGGCAGGAAAATGTATGTTATGGGGCAACAGTACCTAATGGTTATAAATTATCAACCCTCGGTATAGATTGCCTCGATGCAGACCCAACAATATATCCTGGTGCTCCCGAATTGTGTGATGGAAAAAATAACGACTGCGATACCCAAACCGATGAAGGCTGCCCGGTTGAAACTGCCTGGTATTTCGACTACGATAAAGATGGTTATGGCAACGCTGCCAAGGTGGTTTATGCATTA
>JAKQKY010000454.1 GCA_029560415.1 Bacteroidota bacterium
GAACACGCGCGGATCATGTTGGGAGCAGATGATCGGGGCATTCCAGGTATAACGGTACTTCATGTCTTTGGCATCACGACCGAGGTATTGAATGGGAGCCGCCATGACATTGGTACCCGCATTGTTTTTTGTATCGATAAATTCGATCGTACCGAGATAGCTGCCACCTGCCACATAGCGGGGATCATCCGGATTAAAAGCAAGGAAAGCACTTTCACCACCGGCGGAAGCACGCCAGCTGCGTGGGGTAATACCACCGCCACCGATCTCGCGACTCGCGATGCTGATACTCGTATTGTCCTGTTGTCCGCTGTAAATGCGGTAGGGAAACTGATTATCCGTATTGAGGCGATAGAACTGTCCCGTAGGCATATTGCTTTGGGCACTCCAGGATTGTCCGCCGTTAAAACTGACCACCGAACCACCATCGTCTGAGAGAATCATATTGCTTGCATTATCCGGATTGATCCAGAGGTCGTGGTAGTCACCGTGTACGCCATCGATCAGGCTCCATGTTTTGCCGCCATCGGATGATTTTAAGGCAGGCGCACTTAATACATAGACGAGATCCTCATTCTTTGGATCCGCAAATACTTCGATATAGTACCAGGCCCGTTGTACGAGGCGGTGGTCCTTGCTTACGATGGACCATGACGCTCCGCCATCTGCAGAGACAAAGAGTCCGCCTTGTTCTTTCTGTGTATCACTTTCCACGAGGGCGTATACTTTATCGGAGTTGGCGCGGGAAACAGAGATCGCCATCTTGCCCAGTTCTTTCGGCAGACCTTCATTGATTTTTTCCCAATGTTCACCTGCGTCGGTGGATTTATACAAACCGCTGCCCGGACCGCCGCTGATCACCTGCCAGGGGCGGCGGCCATGTTCCCACATCGCGGCGTAGAGGATGCGGGGGTTGTTCATATCCATGGAGAGTTCGGTGCAGCCCGTCATTTCATTTACGAACAAGACACTCTTCCAGGTCTTCCCGCCATCGGTGGATTTATAAATGCCCCGTTCTTTATTGTTGCCATACAAAGCGCCTTGAGCAGCTACGTATACGATATCCGGATTACGCGGATCGACTTGTATGCGGGCGATATGCTGGGTTTGTTCCAGGCCCATGCGTTTCCATGTTTTGCCTGCATCGGTGGATTTGTAAACGCCATCGCCGTGAGAAGTCATGACCCCGCGCACGGCATGTTCGCCCATGCCCACGTAGACTACATTCACATCACTCTCGGCTACGGCCACTGCTCCGACAGAACCTGTCTGAAAGAAGCCATCAGAGATATTCGTCCAGGTAATACCCATATCGGTTGTCTTCCAGAGACCGCCGCCGGTGGTGCCCATATAGTAGACCATCGGGTTGCCCTTTATGCCCGTAGCGCAGTTGGAGCGTCCGCCCCTGAACGGTCCGATATTGCGCCATTTCACGGATTTGAAGACGGCGTTGTAATCGGTGGAGTCTTTTTTGGGTTGGGAGAGCGAAGGGAGGCTGATACTTATCACTAAAAGAAGCAGGAGTAGTCGGTGCATGGAGGGAATAATTTGACGGTAATTTATGTGAAAATAGTTAATGGAAAACGGGGGATTTGGTATTCCCCGCGATGCGTCTGGAAATTAATGAGCTTTCTCTTCAACGTAAGGATTGAAATAAATTCCTAATAGCTCCTCTAAATCGATTGTTCAAGCATCAGCAATTCAATTAACCGGATGCGTCAACTTATAATATAGGACAAACTAAAGGGTAAAAACAGGACAGATTACTTGATTATCAGACGATTAAAAATCAGCTGCATCTTATAAAGTGACACCCCTTTACGTTTTTTACGGATCATTTTTGCTGAAAATCAGTATAAATATGAAGCGATTATTCAGTGCAGCATTGTTGGTTATTTTTTCCTTTACCAGCTATGCACAAAAAATGGACGAAAGACTGAAAGGACTTGATACAATGATTCACCGGATAATGAAAGAATGGAATGTCCCGGGTGTATCTGTTGCAGTAGTAGAAAAAAACAAAGTGTTGCTGACGGGGGGATATGGGACAAGGGATATTGTCAGTAACAAACCAGTAACAGAAAACACCCAATTTGCGATTGGAAGTTGTACCAAAGCCTTCACGGCTTCCTTAATTGGTACAATCCTGCATGAAAGAGGGCTTGATTTAGACTTACCAGTTACTGACTTTATGCCCTCACTTCGGTTCTATAACCAGGAACTAACCTCCCAAGTTACAATCAGGGATATGCTTTGTCACAGGACCGGCTTGCCTCGTCATGATTATTCCTGGTATAGTGGAAATGCAGGGAGCAGGGATAGTTTACTTTACCGGGTACGTTACCTGGAACCCAGTGCACCTATCCGGCAGACTTTTCAGTATAATAATTATATGTATGCAGCAGCAGGAAGCCTGATTGAGCACTTAACCGGAAAGACCTGGGAAAAGCTTGTACAGGACCAGTTTTTTACTCCATTGGGTATGAACCGTTCCACAACGGGTGTTTTTATGAAGGAAGGAGATTTTTCATATGGATATACGTACAGGGATCATAAAATTCAACCAGTTTCTTTCCTGCCGGAAAATCTTCAGGGAATTGCTCCGGCTGGTGCCATTGTATCTACGGCAAAAGATATGGCTAACTGGCTCCTGCTTTGGACCAACCAGGGTCGGTTAAACGGGAAGGAAATACTTCCATTCAATTTTTATCAACAGGCGATCAGTTCCCAAATGGTTGTGAACGGGAATCTGCCCGCCAGACAGCTGCCGGACTATTATTTTTTTAATTACGGACTCGGCTGGTACACCGCCAGTTACCGTGGACATTATGGTGTTGGGCATGGTGGAAATATTAACGGGTTCAGCAGTTTTGTAACATTTTTGCCAAGTGACAGTATAGGAGTATTTGTTTCTGTAAATCAGAATAATTCAGCTGCTATCAGGGTCCTGACTAATCTGATTTTAGACAGGATGATAAGCGCCCCTTACCGCGACTGGAACAGTTTAATTAAAATGACAGCAGTTGCAACCGGGGCAACGACCGCCAATACCCCCAAAGCGGGAAATCCTTCACATCCGTTGAGCGCCCTGGCTGGTATGTATAATCATAAGGGCTATGGAACGATAATCATTAAAGAAGAAAACAATAAACTGACCGGAAGTTTCAATCGCTGGGGCCTGACCATAAAACACAAACACTATAATTTCTACACAATAACCATTAATGATCCTGTCTTTGATGGTAGTGAAGCCGTAGATGGAGAATTCATTGTGAATCCGGAGGGAATGATCTGTTCGTTAAAGATCCCTTTTGAGACAGGCATAAAAGAGATCGAATTCAACAAACAATCACCCGCAGCAGCCAATGAGGAGGACCTCAAAAAATATACGGGTGAATATGATTTTAACGGGAGTGTTGTAAAGGTCTATCTCAGCGAAGCCTCTGTTTTAAAGGCATTGGTTCCCGGGCAGCCTGAATATGAACTCATATACAAAGAGCAGGACCTGTTCACTCTGAAAGGTGTCAAGGGAGTCAGTATTAAATTTGACCGGGAAGAGTCAGGAAAAATTAATTCAGCATCTTTTATACAACCAAACGGTTCTTTTAAGGTGAAAAGAATGACTGACACTAAAGAATCCGCCAAAACGACAGGCAGCAATATATCCGATATCCGGAAATATGCCGGTGAGTATTTACTTTCCGGACAGGTGGTAAAAGTATTTATAAAAGAGGATCAGCTCATGGCAAAAATTCCCGGTCAGCCTGATTATACATTGCTTCCCTCCAATAAGGATGAATTTACTATAAAAGGGATTCGTGGTTACCGAGTAAAATTTGAAATTAACGGAAGCAACGAAGTTGTTGCATTAATTCTTAATCAACCCAATGGTGAAGTACGGGCAGCCCGGACCATAAGAAAAGGCTACGAATTTCCGTAGACATTAATGGTACGTATGTAGACGTTGTTCCAGCCAACGCAACATTATCGGTTTCTTTATGGTCTGAAAGAATACCGGATGCAACGCGGACCGTTTCCTGCGACAGTTATGAGGATTGGCAGCGTATTCTATTAAAACAATGATGTATGAAAACCGTATTTTCTTTTATGTTGGTATGCCTGTATTTTATACCGGCCACAGCACAGCAACTACTGTTGCCCGGAGCCCCGGTCTTTGAAAAAAAATGGATACGATCCGGCCTGACCGAAATGGGTTATTATGCATGGAGCGAAGGGAAATGGGCGGAAATCTGTTCATTCACCTATGATATCCGTACAACAGATAAAACCCTTACTGTTTATACCCGGTTGAAATTCCTGTATTCATCGGAACAATGGATCGATACATCTGTCTCGGAAGCGGGTTCTTTTAAGCCCCTGTATCGCTCTTCGTTTAGTAAAGACAGGGAATACGCGATCAGGTACGGACAGGAAGTCACTGGCTACTACTTCGACAAAAAGAATATGAAAAAGGAAGGGGTAAAAGAAAAGCCGGCCACCGCTTTCTTTGATAGTTATACCTATCCCTATTTGCTGGGTTCGCTTCCGCTCAGTACAGGGTATAAAAACGATCTGCCCATATATGAATACCGGCACGGGCAATCCGGCAATGTTAAGCTGGCCCGTATCACGGAAGTAAAGAACAATGTATATGAAAGTAAACTGACCGGTGAACATAAAGTATGGAAGGTCAGTGTGCTGGAAGAAGGTACAAACGATCAATATGAGTATTATATTGACAAGGATGACCGGCGGATATGGAAAATTGAAGTGCGGTCGGGTACCCAGCAGTTATTACTGGTTAATAAAGAAATTGATTTTAACCCGTTTACCCACGAATTTAAAAAAGAGGAAACACTGAAACTGATCACTTCAGGTAATGCGGTTATCAGCGGACAGGTTTTTGCCCGGGATAATCAAAACGAGGGATTATTAAAAGGAATGGCTATTCTGAATGTAAATAAAAAGCAATACGCACGAACCGGCACCACGATCCTGTTGATCCCATATACCCCGTATTTTAAAGAATGGGTAAAGCTAAACGAAGATTTACGAAAGAAAGGCAGATCTATACCACTGCCGGCAGATGCGGCGGCATGTATTAAAGTGGCCACCGTATATGATGATAAAGGAAACTTTGATTTTGTGAATTTAATGCCCGGAGACTATCTCTTGTATACAGAGTTTGGTTATACACATACTTCACACCGGACAGAAGTGGTGGGGTATACGGATACCTATATCAACGGCATGTTTCAGGGTACTATGGCGAATACGGAAGTGAATACATATGCCAGCAATGCTTCAGCAAACATCAAAAAGGTAGTAACCATTAGTAAAAGCGGGGAAACAGTATCAGTAAAGCTTAAAAAAACCCTGTAATCGCACGGTAACCGATCAGCCCCGAAACCCTAAAAACAACTTAACCTTTTATAACAACCGTATTTAAACAATCATGAAACCTGTATTAAAGGCCTTTCTCATCATTTCATTTTCTTTTAGCCTTTTTAATTGTCAATCACATAAAGACGAACCGTTTAAGCCCGGCGAGGTTTACAGAACCAATACATTAATTATAACCCGGCTGACGGAGGGCACTTTTCAACATACTTCTTTTAAACAAACCAACGATTTTGGCAAAGTTCCCTGTAACGGTCTCGTTGTACAAAACGGGAGCGAAACCCTTGTATTTGACACACCCGTTAATGACAGCTGTGCCGCAGAACTGATCCGTTGGATACAACAAACCCAACGTTGTACAGTTAATGCCATTGTCCCAACTCATTTCCATGATGATTGTTTGGGCGGACTTCGGGCCTTTCACGACCAGGGCATTCCTTCCTATGCTTATGTCAAAACAATTGAACTGGCCCAGGCCAATAAATATGAAGTTCCCCGGAATAGTTTTCCGGACTCACTTAGTTTAAAGGTGGGCGGAGAAAGCATAAAGATAAAATTTTTCGGAGAAGGGCATACCCGGGATAATGTGGTTGGCTATTATCCACATGACCAGGTGCTCTTCGGCGGTTGTTTAATAAAGGAAATGGAGGCCAGCAAAGGTTATTTAGGAGATGCCAACGAAAATGACTGGTCAGGTACTGTAGAAAAAATCAGGAAGGTGTATCCGGATGTAAAAGTGGTTGTGCCGGGGCACGGCGAATCGGGAACCCGGCAATTGCTTGATTATACTATTAAACTCTTTAAGCAACAGTAAAATTGCCCGACACTTAATCTTACTTGAAAATGTTGAATTTTTGCATTTTGCCTATGGGAATTATACCGGGCGCTCCGTTGAAATTATATAGAACCGCGCATAAAATAGTTTCACCTGGAAAATTTATTTCTTTTACAATTACACTGCTGACTTGTTTTCTTTTTAATCAGGGATTTGCACAGCAACCAGCAATCAGCTGGACGCAGCCATTTACCACAAAAGGAAATTTTACGTTCACCGGATTACAAGACAGCAACCTTGTCGTCATCCAGAACCGGGCGAATAAAGAGGTGGTGTCGCGAAGCTTTACTCCCGCACTGACTGTAGCTAAAGAAACGAGCACTACGTATGCGAGCAACGGGGAGCCGGCTTCTTATCTTATTTCATTTATTTCTGATTCGGGTCTTGCCCATATCCGGTATCAGTATGATAAAAAGAAGGACCAGATTGCCATTTCAGGTGAAAGGCCGGGCAAGATTCAGCTGTTGGCGACGATGAAAGCCAATCTACAGAGTTTCATTTATGCGGTTTATTCCGGCGACCGGTCCAAATTGCTTATCTGTAATTTTTATTTTCGGCGAAAAGAGGCTAAGGTTGAACGTGAATTTATTGTGCTTTCCACATCAACAGGCCAGGTCTTTCATTCCGGCACCTTTACGTATAATTTCTCTACAGAGACATCTGACGAAATACAGGTTGACAACGTTGGAAATGCTTATTTTGAATCAGCGAGCTATCAACGAACCGGCAGTAAACTGAGCGGTAAGAGCCGGGCAACCCAGCATGTTACTGTGTTTTCGCCCAATGGCCGTTCTGTTGTTTTTACCATAGACTTTCCCGGCAGCTATATTCCGGGTGTTGATATCATCCAGGAACAGCACAATGCTGTTTATATCGGGGGTTTAGCCTATGACGAAGCAACCAGGGCTACCCGGATCTCGAGTGCCGATTTATTCCTCTATCGTATTGATTCAGAACAATTGCTTTATACCGATTCCGTTTATGTAACGGTGAATGGTTTGTACCAGGAAGGCAGACTGGATGAGAATGACCGCCTGCCCTATACGATCCGGCATATTTATGAAAAAAAATCCGGTGAATTAGTTGTCATTGCGGAGCAATACCAACGGACCTTTAACCAGTATTCCTCCAGCGAAAAGTATCACGATATATCCTGTATCCGGCTAAAAAGTGATCATAGTTTCGGATCCCTGATCCGGATCCCCAAGTTACAGGCTGGTGTTGACAACCCTTCCATCATAAGTACGTTCATTCATGAAAAAGTCTTCCTGTTCTATAATGACCTGCAGGAAAACCTGGATGTTACCGGCGAAATGGTGAAGTATGTAGCCAATAAAAAAGAAAAGAATGGTTTGTTCCTTATAACAATAGATCCGGATTTCCGGTTTAAGAAGGAGTTGTTGTATGGCTATGACAGCGGACAGCCCATGCCTGTACTCAAGGCCGGCTACGCCATTGATAACCGGACTATATTCCTTTGCTCGGAAGAGCAGGTGGGGCTATTAAAAATACCGGTCAGGGAGTAAAGAACCTTACGATAAGAAATTATCAGCAGTAAGTATATAACAACAGTACTAATGCTGGGATAATGAAAAAGAACGCAAAAAATCCGGCCCAACCCTGAAAAGGTTTGTTTCCGCTCCAATTTCTGAATACACTATGAAAAACAAGCAACTGCTCAATCAATTTAAAACACAGCTTTACGACTTAACAACGAAAGATGGGTTTATGCCATACAGGGATTGCGGGGTGGCCCGGATCACTGCTGGTTACGTATTCCAGGTTATATATATTGAGGAACACAGCTTTGGTGAAAAAATTACCATTGAGATCGTCAGCAGGCCTCTTTATTATCCAACGGATATGCTGGTTTTAACCCCAGGTAACAGGCTTTTTAAGTTTGCCGCAAAAGGACAGACAGATAGATGGTGGGATTGCAGCAGCCTTGAAAAAGTTCGTGAAAGTTTCACAGAAATAAGCGGGCTGATAACCCGGTACGCCATTCCATTTTTTGATAAAACCGGTTCAGGGAAGGAAATTATCAAATCGCGTCGTAGAAATATTATTGGCCGGAGCCGGTTTGGCAAGCGGGTTAACTGGGGAACAACTGAAAGGGATCTCTTTGAAACCGGCCATTTATTTTTATGGGAAAGAGATTTTAAAGCGGCGCGTAAGTATATAAACCAGGCGTATGAACTTTTCTATATGGAAAACACACAATGGGCCAAGGATACGGCCGGGGAATGCCTGCGTATCCTGGCCCTTATTGAAAAAGGTCCTGTTTTTAGTGCAACTTACCTTGAAAGAACTGCCGAAAACAGCAGGAGAACGTTAGCCTTGAATAACATGGCTGTTTATGAAGATTGACGATTCACCCCGAAGGGGTCCTCATGGTTTTTTCAACAGCTTCAATGATATTGCTGCCATATCTCTCACCAGTTGTGTCGGAGAGTTGCAATCGCAATTACTAAGCCCGATTACATAGATATCTTCTTCCGGAAAATAAACACCCATGGATTTGAATCCAAATATACTGCCACCATGTTCCCTGTCTGGGCGGCCATTTATTTCTTTAATATGCCAGCCATATCCGTAGGTAATTTCTTGTGCGTTGTTCAATGCATATTTCCTGAATGCTTTGTTGCTTGTTTCAGCTTCCAGAAGCAGGTTTTGATTCAGTGCGTTCTGCCATTTCAACATATCTTCGGTGGTGGACATTAAGGCCCCGGAAGAAAAAGGGACACTGTAACTGATCACTGTTTTGTTAACATAGCCTTGTTCCTTTTTATGATACCCGTCCGCCCTGTTCCTGATCAGTTGCCTGTCGCTTGCATAACAAGAGCTTGTCATCCCTGCTTTTTTGAAAATATACTGTTCTATAAAATTTTCATAGGTTTCACCGGATACCAGTTCTATGATGTATCCCAATAGCACGTAACCTGAATTATTGTACTCGAATTTTTCACCGGGTTTAAAATCCGCCGGTTCATTCTTAAAGAAATCCACCATCATCTTTGGGGTCATTTCTTTTTGTGCAATATCCCCGATCCCCTTCATTTTAGTAAAATCCTTTATGCCGGATGTATGTGTCAGTAAATGATGCAGGGTGATGGAGTCTCCTGCGGGGTAACCGGGGATGTACTTTGTAACCGGGTCTGCTACCTTCAGTTTGCCCTGCTCGTCTAACATTAAAATTGCAATGGCCGTAAATTGTTTTGTCATCGACCCGAGTTGGAATACGCTTTCTGTGGTCAGGTTTATATTTAATTCAAGGTTCCCTTTTCCTATCGCTCTTTGATATACAGGGATGCCGTTTTTTGCTACCAGGAAAACACCGCCCGGACCGCTGGTATCCGGAAAGGCCGCGTGTAACAGACTATCCAATGGCGCTTTGAGAACCTGCGCCGGCAATTGGTTGACCGGCAGAAGGTTCAGAAGCAGAGCGGCCAGTATGAGGTTAAGAAATTTCATTCAGGAGTTGCTATACAGGAAAGTTGCCCGTTTGTGAGGTAAATGTAATTTGGATTTATCTTATAAAACTAAATCGACCGATTGTTCTTCCGGGAAAAAAAATGCTTAAAACCCCGTTTCGTCTACATAAGGCTGACATGGGTCTATGAAATGCAAAGAAGAACGGACGATATGTGATCGCGCCTGCAACGATACTTTAGATTAAAAACCCATGCTGAAGGACTACATTTCCCCTCTTGTGACCCAGATCAACATACTGATGGGCTTCCACGATCTGGTCCAATCGGTACACCCGGTCAATAACCGGGTTGAATTCTCCCTGCTCAATCATCTGGTTGAGAAATTGAAGATTCTCCATTTTTTCTTCAGTCATTGAGCGAACCGTACAGAATCGCCCTCCTTTTTTGAGCAGACGTCTGCCTACAGAACCCGGCAGTTTTCCAACGGCGTCGAAAACAATATCATACCGCTCTTTCAGCAATGATATATCTTCCCGCCTATAGTCAATAGTATGTTCAGCACCAAGAGCAGCCACCAAACTGAAATTGGCTTTACTGCAAACGGCCGTTACTTTTGCACAGGCATATTTTGCCACCTGGATCGCACTGGTACCTACACTACCTGAAGCTCCATAAATCAATATTTTTTGCCCTGTTTCAATTCCAACTTTGTTTAACAGGAATATGGCGGTGAGTCCCCCCACCGGAATTGCAGCAGCTTCTTTCATAGAAAGTTGCTCAGGAAGTTTAGAGAAGACACCTTGTTTCCGGATTTCGGGAATACAGATGTACTCCGCATACGCACCATTTTTTAACCCGGTAGTTGTACCATACACTTTATCACCAGGTCTGAATGCAGTAACATTGTCACCCACCTGTTCCACGATACCTGCAAACTCAACACCCAGTACCGGGTTCCGTGGTTTTAATATTCCATACATCAGGCGGAGCAACACGGTAAAAAGGAGGGAACCGGGGTATTTACCTTTCCGCAACCAGGTAACCCCCGAAGAGACGGAGGAAGCTTCCACTTTTACCAGCAGTTCATTGCTGCCCGGTACGGGTTTTTCGATGTCCCTCATTTCTAAAACTCCGGGACCACCATATTTTGTATATACGATCGCTTTCATCCTGTATTAAAATTTGCTTGTGTCAGAATTTATATCCGATATGGAAACCCGGTTCGAAAAGGAAATAACCGGGCCGTTTATTTTCCGGTTGTTTAAAAGAAGGGGAAAGGTTAGTAGTGACGGGCCAGTAACCAAAATTCAACTGGTAAAATGACTTGAATTTTTGAAAAAGGTTAGCCAACATTAAGGCGGAGCTTCCTATGAAGTTCTTTCTGAAGCTGGAGTCTTTTGCCGGATGCTGAGCCTGTGCTGCCAAAAAACCCACCGGAAACAGCAATAAGGGTAAAAAACATTTTTTTCGCATAGTATCTGATTTATACGCAAAAATGTTTCATCCCGGGCAGCGATTCGTTATCTTAAGTTAATAAACGAGGAGCGCTTAATTTTTAACAGATAATGCGTATGAATGATGCTGTTTCGCCTGTGAGAGAAGACGTTTACGGATACGACTCAGGGATTCGGGTTTCATACCCAGGTAACTAGCCAGTTGGTATTGTGGCACTCGTTGTACAAGATCTGGCCGATTCTCCAACAGTTCAAGGTATCGTTGCTCCGGTGATGAGGTCCTGAATGTATCGAAAGAGGCCTGGTTTTCTGCCAGTAATTTTTCAGAGAGAATACGGCACAGTTTTTCGAAACGGGGAAATTTTTCGAAAATTATCTTCTCCAAAGAAGGATTGGACACAATAAGCAGCGAGTCTTCCACACAGGCTAAATAATATTCTGCAGGCTCGCTCTCAATGGTGGGGGTTGCAGTTACAGATTCAAATTCAGTAAAGAAAGCAGTTGTCTTTTCTTCTCCATCGATTATATAATAACGCCGTACGCAGCCGCTGATTACAAAAAAGCCTTCCAATACCATTTGACCTTCCCGGAGAAGGACTGCCCCTTTTTTATAATTCCTGAACAAGGCCAACTCGGTGATCGCCGCTTTTTCCTCTTCCTCCAGGGGCATATAGGTTTCTAAAAAATCAAACAATTTGTTTTCCATGTTCCGTTTTTTAACAAGACCGCTAGTAGCTCGAAAAGGTACATTTAATATCATGCTTATCAAATAGTAAACGGGAAAACGGCCCCGCTGTTAACTAAATATGGCCATTTTTTAACAACTATTTATATTACTTATCAAGCCTGAAAACAACAGGGAGGGTTAAAAAGAATTCGCTTTCTTCCCCGTCTTTTTTCCCGCTTATCCAGGCAGGCATCATTTGTACAACCCTGATCGCTTCGGTATCTAAAAGAGGGGAGACGCCTTTTCTGACGCTGATCCCTGATACTGATCCATCCGTTTGTACGATAAAACTGATATATACGGTTCCTTCCAGCATGTCCATTTTGGCTAAAGACGGGTACTTTAGATTCTTTTGCAAGAATTTGCGCAGAGAATCATTGCCGCCAGGAAATCCGGGGTACTGTTCGTATTTAAAGTAAGTGGTGTCTTTACCATACTTTGAAAAGCATTGTCCTGATTGCAGGGCATCATTCCGGTAAATATCTCTTCTCTTTAATGTACCATCCGGCCAACGGGTGATAAAAGGTCCCTCCAGTTTACCCTTTATATAGCTGATTTCTTTTGAAACGACCCCGGATGGTAAAATGCTCCGGATGACCCCTTCTTTTAATACGGCAGTGAAATTTGAAAAATCCTGCTCCTTGAGCAACTGACCATCCATTGTGTAACTGGTTATTTTTACCAGGCTGCTGTCAGCCGGGTTATAGTTTCGTATGGTAAAAAACCGGGCGGAATCTTTATCGGTTGTTTTCCGGAGTTCACTGAAAAAATAAGTGGTATCAGCTTTTTTGCCCGTATTCCCGGGCTGACCATTTGCTGGCAGATATAGCATAAAAAAAGCCAGTAGTATGAAATTGTTTTTTATCATTTGCTTAATTACTAAAACCAAGTTTGATCTTATAGCGGTATACACCGGGCCCGAATACCTGTTCCAGTTTCAGCACTTCTCTTGTTTTTTTACTGATCCAGAATGTTTCTTTATTACCGGGCGATTCATGAACCAGTAACCAGCAGCTGATCTTTTGCTGATCATAGCCCTCCAGTTCTGCCTCTCCTTTAACAGCATAAGCCACTGTTTGGAAATCAGATGCGGTGCCCGGATCATAAAACGGGACAATAAATGTGATTCCTTTTTTATAGGGCAACAAGGGAAATGTCTCCAGGTCCAGGTGCCAGTTCAGGTAATATTTTCCGGCGGCAGATTTGTATCCATCCCATATTTTTTTAACCTGCTTTACTGTATCAGCATCGCTCAGCTGCATCCCGTTATAGGTCACGGTACTATTCCCTTCATCCACAATGGTGGAAGAAACCTTCTTCGTTGCTGAATTCCTCGCAACAGGCAGATTCCACCAGGTATGGTGATACAGCGGCTGCATTGTTTTTGCGTCTGAGTACGATTTCACAATATGCATAACACTATCTTTGTCTTCCCATTCCTGGGTGATTTCTATGGCCGGTTTTCCGTTGTAATCGGTCCGCTTAATAGTTCTTGTCCAGAACTGTGTGAGCACACGTACTGAGTCCTTTTTCATTTTTGCGTAAACGAGGTAACGGTGAGTGCCTTCCCGGAGATAACGGGTGTTGATGTCCTTCGCCGTGATCCGTATCGTGTCGCTTTGCTGTGCATGCATAACCGCTGTCTGAATGAGGAGCCCCGTAAAAAGGAGGTAGAATTCTATTTTCATTCGCATTGTATAGATTTTTTAATCAGACTCAAAGTTGCTGTAATCATTTATCCGTGCTGCGTGAATTGTTTCCGGCTTTTTGTACTGGCTCCATTTTGGTAGACCAAAAATGCTTTTTCATAGACCGCCATGGCTATTCATAGACAAATTGACGAAGTTCGCACCGGGATCTATTTTTTTATCTGTGGTAATACCATCTTATGAAGGGTTATTATATTCGTGAATGGATTGGCAGTTTCTTAATCGGGGCTTCGTATTTCCTCCTATGGGCGGTGGCTATCATTATTTCTGTGGATTATAACATTCCGGAGTTTAGGGTATCCTATAAATATAGTTGTTGGCAAAATGGGTATGGCTTTATGGTGAGCCTGCTGATCTTTCAAGGCTTCCTGAAATTTATCACCAAAAGAAAAAATAAAGCGCCCTGGGGTATTTTGGCCGGGATGATTGTATTAGTGCTGATTTCCGTTGTTTACCAGGAGTGGTTGAAATTCGGGATGGAGATAGGGACGTATCCGGTAATTGAAAAGGAAATGATGACCAGCGGTTATATGATCAGGGGCGTCATTTACCTTTTGTATGGAATAGCTTACTTTACCACCATTAAATTATTGTTTCATATTTCCTCATTAAAAAACAGGAATAACCGGCTCCAGCTGGAAAAGAAAAATGCGGAACTGAGTTATTTAAAGTCCCAGACCAACCCCCACTTTCTTTTTAATACGCTTAATAACATTTATTCACTGGCCGACCAGGGATCGCCACTGACCGCAGCGGCCATTTTGCGGCTGTCTGATATATTGCGCTTCATGCTTTATGAATCGGATGCCACTTTTATAACCATTGGAAAGGAAATGAAGATCATCCGGGAGTATATTGAGCTGGAAAGAATGCGGTATGATCATTCACTGGTTATCAATATCACAGCGGATATCGATGATGAAGCCCAGCCCGTACCACCCTTATTACTGATTCCGCTCGCCGAGAATGCGTTTAAGCATGGAGTTTCCGAGACGATTAACAACCCTTTTATCAATATGCGGCTGCAGGTCAGGAAAGGAAAACTGGTCTTTGAAGTGGAAAATTCAAAAAGTATGCGAAAGACAACCGGCCCGGTGAAGGAGAATATCGGGTTGAGCAACCTGCGCAGGCAACTGGATCTTTTATTTGCTGAATATAATCTGGAGATAGTAAATACAGAAGCGAGCTTCAGGGTGATTTTATCGATTAATCTTGATAGTTATGGAAAAGTATAAATGTATGATTGTGGAGGATGAGCCTCTTGCCACCAATATCCTCAAAAGTTATATCCAGCGCTTACCCCATCTTGAACTTATTGGCGAATTCAGGGAGGCGATCAGTGCCGGCCATCACCTGCAACAGGCGGCAGCAGATATCCTGTTTCTGGATATTCATCTTCCGGAGTTAAAAGGACTTGATTTTTTAAGAACATTGACCAGGGTTCCGTCTGTGATAGTGACCACCGCCTACCACCAATATGCGATTGAGGGTTTTGAATTAAGCGTTACTGATTACCTGTTGAAGCCCTTCTCTTTTGACCGTTTTTTGCTTTCGGTCAATAAAGCGATTAAAGAGGTTCAGGCCGGCCAGGTGCTTTCAGGGCAGGCTGTGCTGCCGCCTGATTTTCTTTTTTTAACAATTGACCGGAAAAAAGTAAAAATTGTTTATGACGATATTGATTATATCGAAAGCAGCAGGGAATATGTAAAAATATTTACCAGCAAAGGCACATATTTGTCCAAGATCAGCACATCGGAACTGGAGCAGAAGCTGCCCCCGGCAGCCTTTAA
The DNA here is from genome assembly GCA_029560415.1 of Bacteroidota bacterium. GTDB lineage: Bacteria > Bacteroidota > Bacteroidia > Chitinophagales > Chitinophagaceae > Ferruginibacter. The sequence goes on from JAKQKY010000454.1 coordinate 15,347, forward strand.
AAGGATTCACCGGTCATTTATCGTTTCCATGAATAAAATTGACTCCTATAACAAGGAGTATGTGGAAATAAAAGGCACTAAAATCCCTATTGGCGGAGGCTTCAGAAAAGACATCCCCTACTTTAAAAATGATTAAAGCGGGACAGGGAATAAAAAAAGAGCAGGTGGTAGAAACCACCTGCGTGTGTTATCAACTGCGATAACGGATTGTTGGACTTTCCCCAACCAAACTAACCAGTTTAAATCTCAGTACCGGTTTGCTACAGAATCAGAGACTGTGCCTTTTAATCTAAAAACTACTATTCAACAACAGGACTACCTGTTGAAATGCACCCCGGAAGCCGGATTGCAATTATTGTTTAATCAGGGTTTGTGTGAACCGATCCCCGGGAAGAATTACATTAATTGTGGAAAGAATCAGTTTTTTGCAATCATAGCTTTCTATGGTTCCGCTTACCACCCCGTCACTGGTGATGACGTTTCCCAAAACAGTCCAGCTGCCATTGCCTATTCCTGAAGGTGTGCATATCGTACCCGCATCTGTATAAATCCAGCTTCCGTCAGCTTTTAATTCTATAATGTCATCTTTTTCACAGGCATCCATTAATGGCAGGTAGTCGGTGGAAGCTGAAGTAGCAGTCATCTTGTATTCAAGGGCCGATAATTTATATTTACCGGTAAGCCCGGCCACATTCCTGTTGCAGGGTGCTGCGGATTTTTCCTTTTTGCAGGATTGAATGGTTGTAAAAAACAATAATGCAATACCAATAAGTTTTTTTGATTTCATAACAGAGGTTTAGTTTTTTATGTGCTATACTTTCTGATACAAATGTAGAAGCAATTCATAACCGTGTATTTTTTACTCAGTTGTTTATGTAGATGATAACCTGCAATTTGTTGTCATTATGTTTTTTTTAACAAGTAAAAAAATCATTGGAACATAAACAGTACATCTTTAAGGAGCTAATTATGTGAAGCATGTCTTGCTGATACTGCTGCTGAAAAATAGTGTTGGCAGTTGCGGGACAATGTTTAGTTGTATACAGCCGTGTAAACAAAAGGAAACGGAATCACTACCCGCACGGATAGCAGGTTTTTATCTGTTGTACGATCTTTAGCGGATGAATAAAAACCGGCCTGTACAACGAGTTTATTGTGGCGTATGTGCAGGAGGAGGAGCATCTGTAATACCAGCCAGGTAAACAGAGGGCGATATTCCCGTAATTTTTTTGAAGTTCTTGTTGAAAGATGATTTTGAATTAAATCCGCAATCATAAGCCAGGCTCATCATGGTGAACTGACTGCTTCCAGGTAATACCACCAGGCGTTTAAATTCATCGACTCTCAGGGTATTGATATAATCAAAAAAGCTTTTCCCCTCTTTCTCATTAATAACCTGCGACAGGTAATTCGGGTGGGCATTCAGTTTAGCGGCCAGCATGGTCAGGGAAAGTGCAGGTTCGGTAAAGGTCTTTTCCCGGGTCATTAACCGGATCAGCCCCTCATGAATTTCAGCAGCCAATTTTTCACTCAGCCCGGAGTTGCTGTATTTTAATTTACTACTCCCGGTTTCCATAACCGGGTCTGTTTCTGCCAGGAGTGCCGGTATGGCCGGTTCTTCTTTTTCTTTCAACACGGTATGATCCTGCAGTAAGGCGGGATCAGTTGCTTTCCGGGACCGGGTAAGCCACTCTTCTTTCTGTCCGAAAATGCCCACTTGTTTTATGCCAAAGAAGCCTATAAAAAACACGCAGACAACCACGGCTCCAAAAATAAAGGCATCCTTTTGAATGAAAATGATAATGACCCATACGGCCAGCATGGCATAGATCAGGTAGCGCAGCCAGTTCAGGTTTATCATTTCATCATAGGAGAAAAGCTCACCTATATTTTTTTTATGTTTCCGGAGTAAAGCAAATGACCAGCTGACATAAACGATTCCGGATAGTTTCATCAACCAGCCGGCAATATTTAAAAGCAGTACATAATCTTTCCCCTTGCTGTTAAACACCTCCATCTTGAATGCTGCACTGCTAAATAAAAGCGGCAGGAAGATTAAAATAATCAGGAGGGCCGGCAGGAAATGCATCCATCTCCATTTTTTTCCGGGGAGCTGGTTGGTCAGGGCCGCTGTATATAAATAAAGAAAGGGGCCATGTAAAAAGGGGAAAGGAATGCTTAAACCGATCTGATGAATGTTGTTAATAGTAACCGGCTGAAAACTGAAGAGGTAAAGGGCCAGGTGACATAAGATGACAAATAGCCAGGCCGCCAGTATTTTATCAGCCAGTGATTTATTCTTTTTAGAGATCAATAAGAAAAACAGGAAAAGGTTAACCCCGGCACCAAAAAAGTAAAACATAGTTAGTTGCAGAATATCTGCAAAAGTACAGTTTAATAATAAACGGTATTTAACTGATAATCAGCAGAGAACAAGTGGAGCGGGGAATAAGAACAGCAATCTGCCTGCCGGGCAGGCAGGGGCTGTATGATCAGGGCAGTTGTCACCCTGTGTTTATCGAAGGGCAGGATGACACTAACATTCCGATACGTAAGATTGAAAGTAGCAAGACAAAAAGAGCGGTTCTACCAACCTTGACTTGTCCATCGTAGCGCAGCGAAGGAGGGAGGGGTGATACAATTATACCTCACCCCCTGCCCCCTCTCCTTGAGGAGAGGGGAATGCAGATCCCGTACAACGATGGGCTCCGATCTTCAGGTTATTTGCTTTGAAATTATTGGATAAATAGGGATGTAGCTGCTAACCCCAACGGGGTTGAACGATTCATAGCCCCGGGTGAAACCCGGGGTAGGTGTACCCCCAAGACCCCTGGAACCCCGAAGGGGTGAAATGATTATAGTAAAAGAGGGAAGAAAAAAATACACTAGAAACCCCGAAGGGGTGGCATTATTATCCTACGCCCCGCATTATTATACCTCACCCCCTGCCCCCTCTCCTTGAGGAGAGGGGAAAGAGCATCCGGCTACGATTGATGAAAAGCGGTAAAACCCAGCCCCGAAGGGGTAATACAATTATAGATCGTGAATACGAGAATGTCCACAAAGCCCAGACCTGCCGACGGTAGCCTTCCTCCTACACCAAGGTTTCGGAGGATAAAAGGTGAAGGTGTGAGGGGTTACACAATTATAACCTGCAAACCTGAACGGCCATCAAACCCCGGAACAGCAACCAATACAGACGAGGCCCGGAGGCCTCGTTGAGCGGTACCTTGTGCCTTTCGTTGTGTCGCTGAAAGCGACATAATACCCCCTCAAAGCTGGAAGCTTTGAGGGCGGGGATGGTCAAATCGGGTGGAATGTATGAAATGCTGTTTTCCTGAGAATAGCCGAAAAAACACGAAAAATGACTTGAAATGAGTGTTTTTGGGGTGAAAAGTAGAAAAATTAACAGGTTTACAGGTTGAAAGGCGCAAAAGCAGAATTAGCCCGAAAGGTTTGAAACATCTCCTCAGGAGGCTCCTGTTAACTTATCAACCTATCAACCAGTCAACCGCCCCCGGAAAAGCAAAACCCCGGGCCTAAACCCAGGGTTCCTTAGAAGTTCATCTGTGGTGTGGGGCGGGATCGAACCGCCGACACAAGGATTTTCAGTCCTTTGCTCTACCGACTGAGCTACCGCACCGTTCCTGAAACACATCGGCTTAGTAAGTGGAAGCCTAGCCTCGCTTTTGTGCTTCGGGGCAGCAAATATAGGAGGAATTCACAAGAAATCCACAAGAAAGAGGGTGAAAAAAGGATTTTTTTAGCCAAGAACCACTGAAGCACTAACAAGCCAAGAACCACAAAACATTAAATGTGCTTTTGGAACATGGGTAAGCATAGAGAATTGATTTACAAGATTTCGCGACGTAGGAACTCTCTTGAATGCTATGAAAAGTGAAAACAAAGTATAGTTTTGCATGATAAACTTTATCAAATGAAAAGAATCTCTACCTTATTGATCCTTTTTTTTATTACAAATCTTGTTTATTCCCAGACTCAAAAAGAAGTAATCATTGTTACATGTGCAAAAGGCACCTTAATAATTGATGGCACAACTGTCGCTACCGTTGACGCTGATGATGCTTCAAAACAAACACTATCATACGGTGAACATTATATTCAACTTAAAAATGACAATGAAAAATTTAGCCTAACGGTTGTAATTGATGAAAGTACCAAAGGAATATTGAAAATTGGATGTAAAACAGATGTTCCGACAAATGCCAAACGGATAATCGATAAAGAAGTAAGTCTTACCGGGGCACTTGGAACGACAGTGGAACAGAATGTTTTTGCCCTTGATTTTGAAGATGAAATTCTCATAAATTGTGATATCCTAAATAAAAAGGGAAATGCGACACTATCTATTGTGGAATATGAAACAGGACGTGAGATTTATAGAAAGGACCGGTTTGAGTTAATTGCAAATGAGAAAGTTAAAGTTCCTGCAAGAGGCATTTATTACTTCTCGTTGTTTACCGAAGCATTATTTGGTAAAACAGCCAAGATTACTATTGATAGGATAGCATCGCCAAACAGTAAAACTTTCTTTAAAACTTCGGTCCTTGTAAAAACCGATACAGTTTCTACTGAAATACTTAATACAACCACACGCGTTTTTTCGTCAACCAATATCGATCATTCTAACAGAACTACATTAAGAATAACCTTGCCTCAAAATACAACTTACTGGACATATTGGATTGGTGTGGGCCAAGAAGCAAAAGATAAGATGGATAATTTTACTTCTACTTTATCTAAAGGAGCAATAAAGTATTTATCCCCTAACCCTTTGGTTTTATTTGGGATGAATTTAATTTCATCTCTTCCCTCAATGAATGTACCATCAACAATTAATTATAGATTTGTTTCTACAAAAGATGCACAGCTATTTTCTAAAAAACAACCTCATAATTATTACACGTTCAAGTTTGCTGATAATGTTTCAACGGACTATGCCATTATTAAATTCAACTTGCCGGATCTTGTATTAGCCATGAACAATACAAGTGCTATGGAAGGGCACGATGTGACTGTAAGGGTAGTGGCATTCTCAGTTTCATCAAAGTATGTCATGATAGAATAAATTACACGATTAACCATCAGTTTATGTTGTAATAAAATCAATCCTAAACTTTAAAATGTCCGAGATTTTCAAACCCCAGCTTTTCAAAGCCTACGATCAGTACCTGAAATCGTATATCCTGGGAAGCCCTTTTGAACGTATCACACTTCGTGGAGGTAAGAAAAGACCAGGTTCTACCGCAGAACTGCATGACTCCATCCGGTATTATTGTTCCCTTGAAAAGTCAGCCGACAGATATGGCTGGACCATTAAATGGGAGAGTTGGGATAGTAAGAAACTGGGCCATCAAAAATGGCCGGGATCCATCAATATTACATCACCCGAAGACCTGCTGTTTCTGACGGATAAATCAGCGGAGTTTTCTGTTTTTTCCAAAACACTTGCTTTTATACTGAGGGAAAAGCCAGCTATAAGCCAATGGCTGGCAACATCACCGCAACTTGTATTACAATACCGTGAACAATGGCCTGGTATATTCTCGGTGGTTGATTTTCTGATGGAAAATGAGTTAAGCAATTATTATTTACGGAATATACCTGTTCCGGTCCACACAAAATTTATTGAAGTGAATAAAACGGTGATATGGTCGTTACTTCAATACTATAACCCTTCCCGCTATTCAGTTCCCGGTCAGTCCTTTGAAGAAGTACTGGGAATAAAACAAAAGTCCTACTTGTTTAACCTCCGCTGGCTGGATAAAGAAATGGCTAAGGAAACAATGAATGGAATAGAGGTGTTCGGTCTTTCAGTGGAAGAACTCAGGAAACTTCAGTGGCAACCGGATGAACTCTGGGTGGTGGAGAATGAAACAGCATTGTATATGTTACCCGATAAAAGGAAGGGATTAGCCATTTGTTCCAGGGGTAAAGCGTTGTCATTGTTGAAAGACATTCCTTTTTTTGCACAAACGAAACTTTATTATTGGGGTGATCTGGATGAAGAAGGGTTTAAAATGCTGAATGATTTCCGGCAACTGTACAGACACGTACAAAGCAGGTATATGGATTGCAACTGTATAACCCATCATTTACAACACCTGGACATACAACCTAAATTCTATCGAACAGAAAATCTTAATTTACTTACAGAAGAAGAGTCTGCTGCATTTGCACTGCTCTTACAAAAGAATGGAAGGCTGGAACAGGAAAAACTGTTGCAGACCTATGTAAATACCTGAATGTACTGATCACTTCCTTTCATCACTATCCTCCTGATTTAGAATAACTTCAAGCTTTAGCCTCCCGGCTGAACAGATCTTCGTTTACCCTCCACCGTGTTAAATACGACTAAATCCCGTGAAAACACCCCCCGCCCCCCAAAAATCAATTTCCATTTTTACAACTGAAGTTATTCAACAGCTGATACCGGGTATACCGGGATCATTCTATTAACCGGATGTAAAAAACATTGATATACCAAACCAAACCAACATGAAAAGGCAATTACTGTTACTGCTCTTTTTGTTTGCTGTGATCATCGGACACACGCAGCAAACCGTCCAGTTCAATACTGTGACCGGGCAAATAGCCAGGAGCAAAAATTTTTCGGGAAACAGCGACTCGGTATACAACCGGGTGGTTATTACACTTCCGGACACGGGTTTCGAAAACCTGCGGGTACGCATTAACCAGGTCGACATCGGGTTTTATAACCGCAGTAAACCACCGGCCAAAAACTTTATTCCCCTGTATGCACAGGATATTTCATCCGGGCAGATTGTATTAAAATTCAAGGGACGACAGCTCCTGGTCATTGGAGAAAGGGTTTCACCTAACCTGGATTCTTTATTAAAGGGGAAAGACAGCGTTTCAGTATGGGTAGGTTCAGGCACCAGTACACGGAAAGCGGATATGACAGAGGAACTGGGCTTTTATAAAGCAAAGGAGACTGAACAACCTGCCGAAAAACCCGGCGTCAAAAACACTCATTATACTTCAAAGTATTGTCAGAAAAACTATCAGGATTCATTGACATTGCCCTATCTGGCCGGACTCAGTTTTCTATGCGCACAGGAGCAAAAAAAAGAAGGCGACAACTGCTTTTGTGCACCTGTTGCATCTGACCCCAATGCGCAGATTTATCTGCCACCCTGCTATGACCCCAATGGCAATGCGGTATCTGCGACGAGCCATATCCTGGTTGATACACGATCAGGTACCAGTCAACTTAACAAATTCAGCCTTTTTAAATTGACAAAAAAAGCACACAAGTGTAACCAGGGACATAATATCGTTTTTGAGTTTAACAAGAAACAAAAGAAAATGTACTTAGAGGAAGGTACATTGGTCCCGGTTACAGTGATCGCCCATAAAGATTCAGCCGTTGTGATTGACTCAAACTATGTTAATTATTTTCTGGATAGCGCAAAAGCAGTGGAAACCGCCTATTCTGATGCCGGGAAAAAAGTAACCGAACCGGTAACCAAAACTGAAGGAGGTACTACAGCACAGGATGCCAAAGACACGAAGTTGTTGCAGGGAACAGTTAATCTCAGAATCGACCTGATGTCTTTCAATTCAGCATTCGATAAAAAAGACTTTGTACAGGACTATTATGTAAAGCAACTGATTTGTCTTCAAAAGAATATTGCCGCATTTTTTGAATTACCCTTTATTCCTGCTACCGGGAAGGATCTGGCGGAAGCCATTGACAATACAATCACCCCTGAAACAGCCAGGCAGTATGCACATTTTCTCTGTTCTGCCCTGGGTGTAATTGCGGATGAGTATGATAAAGCCTTAAAACATGAGTCTGATTACCGTCAGTACACCAAGTTCTTCCAGGTACCCAATGCCGATGAGATCACTTTTAAAGCCAGGACAAAAAATGGTCAGGATTTAATTGGCCACAAATTCCTGATCAAAGGAGGATGGAAGATTGATTTCAGCACCGGCGTTTTTGTTACGGGATTAAACAGCCAGGAGTTTGTACAGGTATCGAACCGGTTTGCTTACAAGGATTCGCTGACCGGTTCACTGAAAGACACTACCGGCAACTTACTGGCCGCCAACAAAGGTAAACTGAATTTCAGCACCGGTTTCCTGGTTCATTTATATAGGCGTTCCGGTGGCTATTTCAACTGGGGTGCTGTAACAGGTATTACGATCAATGATGATGATTTCAAAATGTTACTCGGCGGGTCTGCCATGTTCAGGATGGGCAATGGACGACTTTCCTTTGTAGCTGGGGCTGCTGTTGGAAAACAAAATCAGCTGGATGCCAATCAGCAGCAGTATAATATCAAATCATCTGATCTGCCTGCAAACAAGATCTATATTCAGAATGATGTGAACAACCAGCTGCCGCGGTTTTTTGCAGAAACGAATATTCAAACCTACGATAAACTTAAGCTCAGCTGGTTTGCCGGTATCACTTACAATTTTGCGGGCCTGACTCTGGGTAAATAAAACAAGACATAAAATAATTTATCAATAAAACTCAAAACCATGTCAAGAAATATCATTACTAAAAACCCGATCGGGACCCTGCTTAACCAGCCTGGCGCTCAAACGGATGAGTACGTTTCTAAAATTATCAAACTGATCCCGGCCGAGATTGTAAGTGTTTACCTGGCGGTATTCAATATTGCCGATAGTAACCGGCAGCAAACCAATGGAAATAACGGACTGCAATGGATGGTGTTTGTGCTGATACTTATCATTACCCCTTTTTATTTAAAAAAGATTGCGGGGATCACCGGGACAAAGCAGATCATTTTTTGCACTATTTCTTTTGTAGTGTGGGTTTTTTCGATGGGAGGTCCGTTGAAAGATGTTATGATCTGGGGGAACACCATGCAGTTTTTAGGGGCTGTATTTCTCCCGATTTATACCCTGGCCATACCATTGGTATATGAAAAATAAGAACCTGCTCTATTCACCTTTAAACTAATTATATTATGAATCAATCACAGGAAACACTGTTAACCAGTATTGAGAAACCCAGGTTTACCGGCAAAACCCTGGTAATGCTGAACCCGGAAAGCACCCAGCGGAAAATTTTCAGCCAGGCGAAGAATGCTTCCCTGCGACTGGCTGCTTTCGGCGAGTACGCCAGCCCGGAGGCTGATTTTAATAAAGCCTTTGATGAAGGCGATGGTATTGTTTTTGAAAAACTCGGTATTGCGGTGATCAATGAACACCGTGAACGGGAAGTAAACATGCTCACCGAGTCAGATACCACGGGGAGTGCTTTCTTATATTCAGAGCCAGAGCGGTATATCTATGCACTCAATGGTCCCTTTGACGATTTTCTGACTGGCTACAAATCGGCCGTGGATGATCTGTATAACAGGCTGGTAAAAAAAGAAGGAACGGATAAACCGGTGTTGTTTCAACAACAGAGCGATAAAAACAACAGCTGGGGAATCAATGCCACCAATCTGCATACCTCTAAGTATACCGGTAAGGGAGTGAAAATTGCCATCCTGGATACCGGATTGAAAACGGATCATCCGGATTTTGCCGGGAGAACTATCGAAACCTACTCCTTTATCACCGGGGAAACAGTTGATGATAAGAACGGACATGGCACACATTGTACCGGCATTGCATCCGGGGATAACAATAAGGGGACAGGATACAGGTATGGAGTTGCCAAAGAGGCAATGATTTATTTTGGTAAAGTATTATCAAACAGAGGTGTAGGAACAGACACGAGCATTCTTGCCGGCCTGGACTGGGCTTTAAGCAACGGTTGCAATATTGTTTCCATGTCTTTAGGGGCCGCACTAAATCCCGGTGAATCTTATTCAAGGGCTTACGATGACGTTGCTAAAAAAGCTCTTAAGCAGGGCACATTGATCATAGCCGCTGCAGGCAATGAAAGTAAAAGGCATCTGGGACAGATTGCACCGGTGGGTCATCCGGCTAATTGTCCATCGATCATGGCTGTTGCCGCGCTCGACAGTACATTAAGTGTGGCCTCTTTTTCCTGTGGTGGCATTAACGGGGATGGTGGCCAGATTGATATCGCCGCTCCGGGGGTGGAGGTTTACAGTTCATGGATTGCGCCGGAGATGTATAAATCCATTTCAGGCACCAGCATGGCCACTCCCTTTGTAGCTGGTATTGCAGGATTGTACTGGGAAGCCAATCCGGCGGCCACGGCATCTGATATCTGGATGTTTTTAACTCAGAACGCTAAGCGGCTGACCCTGAGTGCGTCGGATGTAGGTGCCGGCCTGGTGCAGGCCCCGCAGTAAACCGGAACGCTGATTATTTTGTATATTTAGTATGAAAAATCAGGTGAACATGAAAAGTGAAACGCTCCATTTTATTGCTTCCGTAAACGACGACCGCGTCAAAGATATCAAGACCATCGCCGCCAACCTGCAGAAGCTCGGCTGTCATATTGATTCAGTCCTGAGTTTTTCCGGCATCATCACCGGCTCAACGGTTAAAACCCTATCCCTGGGCCAGTTAAAGATCGACGGTATCAAACACGTGGAGAAGGCGAAGGAGGTGAGGGCGATATAATAGTTAAAAAAAGTTATATAAACAGCGGTTCTTGCTATGCGAGAACCGCTTTTGTATATAAGGCAACAAAAACAAAATGTTTATTCCAACAAATTATTCAAACCCGGAATTTTCCAAATTTAATACCTGATCTGCAAAATCAAAACAATGATAACGGTTAAACACACATCCCCCTTTTCTCATTAGCCGGATATTAAATTCTTTGATTGCATCAGAAACCGGAGGATGGTAAAGAAACTCCTCAAACTCCTGAATGGAAAGTACCACGTTTAGCTGATCCTGTCCCCCTGTTTTGTACACAAGCTCTGTAAGTTCGAGGGTTGGAAACATGCTTTCTAATTCATGAATTGATGACCGATCAAACAAAACAGACTTACAAAGAAACACACTAACAGTTAGATCGCGGAGTTTTCTGCCTTCATAGTTGTAGCTGTGTTCTGTTATACTAAGGGTTTCCTGCCAAAACAGGTTGACACGGCATAATGCCGTATTATTATTAACTTTTGTCAGGCAGGTAAGACTCCAGAATGAGTATTCTGTTTTCCTGGGGAATGGAAGTGTATATAAAATATATTGCTGTACAGCATTCCTGATTGGCTCATAGTATACTGATTTACTCAAGGCCAGGAATCGTTCTGTATATTTATTTCTAAGTTCCGGGTATTCAAACCTTGGTGTTAACAGACTATCCTTATCCAGTTTATACTGCAGCCACTTATCCTGGTCTTCACGCGAGATAACCAGATCTAAATCGGATTGTCCCGGAAAAATACTGACCAACGATATATTCCTGAGGGGTTTATTTTGCTTTTCCAGAAGCGAAATCATTTCTTTTTCCACCCGGTTAAGATCGGCAGGAGCGACTTCGCGAAAGCTGACATAGTCAATATCAAGATGTTTTTTCCGGTGTGACGAATATCGGTTGATAATGTTTTTTGCCTGGCCCACATAATACTCTCCATTAATAAAATGAAGTATATATATGCCACAAACACCAGCATCCTGGAATAGCTCTTTTATGGAATTGCGTGCACGTACATAATGGCATACAGAGAATCCTGACCCGATGAAACTTTCAACAATCACATTCTTGTGTTTTATTCCGGAGCTACCTGGGTGGCATCCAGCAATTTCCATTTTAAGGAATATTCTCTTTTTCCATCAGGAATCTCACCATTAATTCGATATTGTAAGTCATATGATTTTTGTGGCTTTATGCTCTCATTTACTGTGTGCTTTTTTGTTTCTACGAGCTTTTTATCAAGATCATAATATTCAACCTCAATGATAAAATCCTTATATCCCCAAGAGGTAGATTTATTTAGAATCGTTCCTCTAATCCCGATATAATTTTTTGACTTATCATACCAATCAGGGTGTACTTCTCCGACAGCATTGATTACGACTAAGGAATCAGTTACTTTCCCTTTATGCCCCTCATTAAATGAAGATTTAAAAATGGAACTTAAAATAAAAACAAGACCCAAAATTGCCAGAATAACAATTCCCCAGGTAAAATATCTTTTGCCTTTTTTGGATTTGATTTTGTTTTCAATTTCATCCACTATGTCCTTATCCAATACTTCTTTAGTCTTTTCAATAGCAGTTTGTATGGCGCCCGGCTTTGACAAGGGTGGAGGACTTTTAAGGAGTATTTCTTTCAATTCAGGAATTTCTCCAGCTTTCGTCCACGTATCCAGTCCGTCATACCAGATCATTGTAGAGGTCTCAAGCCCTTTCTGTTTTAATTCTTCAAAACTGAATGGTCCGGTTTTTTGATTACCGTCATGTACAAAGTAAACTTTCATAAAATGGTAGTTGATATTGGTTTATTCCTATAAAGGTATTTATTATTTTTCTTGAATGCAAGTGCTATATGAAACTATAAAAACTGTATTTCATTAGCTTTTTATGGTAACAATTATTATTTTGTTGCATGGCCAAAAACAAATTCTATGTTGTTTGGGTTGGCAGAGAACCGGGGATATACAATTCCTGGGAAGAATGTACCCAACAAATTCACGGCTTCCCCGGCGCTGTTTACAAATCTTTCAAAACCCGGCAGCTGGCCGAAGAGGCCTTTAATAGCAGTAGCAAAGAATTTATCGGTAAAGATTTCTTTGAAACAGAATTAACCGAAGATCAATTGAAACTAATCGGGGAGCCGATATTGGATAGTATTTCCGTGGATGCAGCCTGGAATACAGCCAACGGTGTGGTGGAATATCAGGGTGTTGAAACCAAAACAAAGAAAGTCTTATTCAGTGCCGGCCCTTTCGATGATGGTACGATCAATATTGCTGAGTTCCTGGCCATCGTGCATGCGCTGGCTTATTGTAAGCAAAAAGACTTAAAGCTGCCCATCTACTCCGATAGCCGAAATGCCATCGGATGGGTGGCGGATAAGCAGGTACGGACAAAACACTGCAGAACAGAAACAAGCGAAAAACTGTTTCAACTGATCGATCGGGCATTGGTCTGGTTAAACGCCAATGAATATGTTAACCCCATCCTTAAATGGGAAACCAGGGCCTGGGGTGAAAACCCGGCTGATTTCGGAAGAAAATAGAATAAACACCATTAACGAACCTTAATACCTTATCAACGTGAAGCCTACAACAACAGATTTAAGCGGACTGAATGAAATACAACGGGAAGCCGTTCGAAGCGAGGAAAAGCGATTACTGGTGCTGGCTGGCGCCGGTTCTGGTAAAACAAAGACCCTTTTACAGAAAATCATTTACCTGATAGAAGAGAAAGGGGTTAGTCCTTCCGGCATTTTAGCCATCACTTTTACCAAGAATGCGACAAACGAAATGATTGACCGGCTTATCATATCCGCCGACAACTCCGGGGAATATGCTAAGAAGCTTTCAGATAAAAGCCTTAGGAAGCCCGACAAAGACAAAATACGGTTTGAGTACCAGAAAAAATACAAGTGGATCGATGGGTTAACAATCCGGACCTTCCACAGTTTTTGCTATAGCGTGCTTCGTAATTATGGCGTAAATGAATTTGACAACAAGTTCAGGATCATCGGCGATGAAAAGCGGGATGAAGAAGATGAGCTTGCCAAACATGTAGCCCCGGAAACAGTTTTTGAAGTAAAACACAAGCTGCTGATTTCTGCCTGTGAAGAACCTGATTATTTGTTAAGACTGAAGAAGTATATCCTGGATTATTTTGTGGATAAGATACACATCAAAAAGGCTGACCCGAAATTTGACCATAAGGACAATAAGTACTTTACCACTTTAAATGGCACAAAGGTCCGGTCAAAATCAGAGCAATACATTGCGGATTGGTTTTACCGTCATAGCATTCAGTTTGAATATGAACCGCTATTAAATGTTAAAGACTTTAGTTTCAGACCCGATTTTTATATTCCTGCCGCTAACCTGTACATCGAACATATAAGTGATAAGAGCTATTCCACTATTGACAAAGAGGAACAATTTGAAAAAGGTCACCTGCTGTTAGTAAAGACTTATGACAAAATGACCACTGATTCAGCCCTTTTTAATCATACACTGGATAGAATTGTTAAAAACAGGTTACCTGCAGACTACCATCAGACAAGGAGCCTGGTGTATAAGGAAGAATTTAACGGGTATAATGAGGAGGTCAAGGATTTTGTTGCACAGATCATGCGGGTCACCGATATGATCAAAGTGGAGAATATCGATTTAGATACCGTCTTACAACACGCAAAAGCCGACCAGCATGAGCGGGTCCGAGAGTTTTATGAGCTGGCGATACCGATTGTTAAAAGTTATATCGCTTACTGCACTGATAAGTCCTACCTCGACTTCAACGACCTGATCATTAAATGCATTTCGCTATTCCGAAACCAGGAGGATATCGCCAATAAGTTCAGAGGGAAGTTTGAGTTTTTACTGGTGGATGAGTTCCAGGATGTGAATAACCTACAGGTGGAAATGCTGAAACTATTATTGACAGAGCGGTCACAGCTGTTTTGTGTAGGAGACGACTGGCAGAGTATTTACGGATTCAGGGGATCCAACGTGAGTTATATCGTCGACTTTGAAAAGCATTTTGAGCATGCCAGTGTGTTGAAGCTGAATATGAACTATCGGAGTACCCAGAATATCGTAGGAGCGAGTAACGAAGTGATCCGGCATAACAAATACAAAATCGATAAGGATGTACAGGCGTCAAAAATATCTGAACACAAAATCGTGGTGTATGCCGGAGGAAGTGAGGAAGAAAACATACAGTTCTGTTGTGACAAGATCAGGGAATTAAACAAAGAAGGAATTAGTGGGGAAGAGATCATGTTCCTTTACCGGAGGAATAAGATGTTTACTCCTTACATAAACCGGTTTAAACAGGAGCGGATTTTTGTGCAGGCAAAAACGATTCATGGAGCCAAGGGCCTTGAAGCAAAAGTAGTTTTTATCCTGGGTTTGAAAGAGGGTACCGGGGGATTCCCGGACATTTGGCTGGAGGACAGGATATTCCAGGTGATCAAGAAGGCGAATCACGATTTATTACTGGAAGAGGAACGACGCTTGTTTTATGTGGCCATTACGCGGGCCCGTGACAAACTATTTTTAATTACTGAAAAGGGAAATGAATCCGGGTTTCTAAAAGAGATTCCAGATGTTTATACCGTAAAAACTGGCTTACCGATGAGATCAGTTGTTGAAAAAGTAATTACTTGCCCAAGCTGTTATAGTCAGCTGGAAAAGCTGTTTACATTTTGCCCTTATTGTGGGACAAAGACAGGGGGGTGATTTAAGAAACAGTCAATTTATTTCTTTTTCATGCAGCCTACTTCAAAGAAACAACCCTTAATAGTGAAGGTTTTTTCAACACCGCTATTCTGGAAGCGGTTTGTTTTCTAGATAACTATTCAAATCCTGCATTATAAATGATGAAGCTGACTTCAACGAAAAGCTTATATGTGAGCTAATCCATTCTTCCAGGTACGGAATTTCGTTTAGTGTATTAAATTCTCTTTTCAGGTAATCTTTCAGATTAGCAGGAGCTTGTTCCATTTCCGCCCATATTGATGCCCTGTTTTCAAGAATGAAAACAATGTCTTCAAAATCCTGGCTTGTCCGGCCATCTCCATTACCTCTGCTTTTGAACGCCTCTAATTTAGCGGCAACGAAATAGGGAGGATCGAAAATTTTT
Organism: Bacteroidota bacterium; assembly: GCA_029560415.1. Classification (GTDB taxonomy): domain Bacteria; phylum Bacteroidota; class Bacteroidia; order Chitinophagales; family Chitinophagaceae; genus Ferruginibacter. Next base: position 31,073 of record JAKQKY010000454.1, read on the forward strand.
ACCACATGCTGTTCATCTATTTCGTAGTTAATTGCAGTTTGAAATCCCTCTTTATACCATTTATTGGAAAATCCCAGTATGTTTTCCTCTGTGGCCATCAGGTCTATAATTAACCCCTGATGCAGATAGCGTCCAACGAAACTTGAATCAGGATCGTTTTGGAATCCGATTTTGCGGAGTTGTTCCTCTATTTCCGCATAGTCCCAGGTACTTGCTATTTCGACCAGGATATCCACGTCTTTTGTTTCTCTTATCGCTGTTGTTTCCCGTTGTGCATACAGGGAAACGGTTGCTCCTCCAACAAATACAACTTTATCTTTAAGCTCAGCCAATAAATTGTGTACTGCTTTTATGCGAACAATATTTTCATGGGTATGGTTCATCCAATCATTTCTTTAAGTTTTGCGATCGCATATTTCATCTCCCGCACTCTCCCCACACGAATCACGTCTATCAGGGCCAGCATCATGTAGAGTTGCTCGTCCTGTTGAACTGCTTTGACCTGTTCTTTGTAGAAGGGTTGTATGCTTAGCCCAATTACTTCACCTTTTGCATAGGGCCAGACATAATGCAGACTCTCCGTTTTGAATTCCAGTTGCATAAAGGGATGTGAATGGGCTGTATAAATCCCAGTAACCAGGGTGCCCGGTATTGCAGGGAAGACATAGTGAAGTCCGTGTTCCAGAAACTCCATCAGCGACTGGCGGTACACTTTCTTACGCTGATCCGCATCTATTAAACCCGCCATTGCACTCCGGTTCAGGGATTCCGAAATCTCAGAGGGGCTGATATATAGCTCCGCTGCCAGATCTTTATTTTGCCAAGGATTGTCTCCTTTGGCAATGATTTTCAGCAGGATTACAATGTCTTGTGGCCGCATGCCGTTGTGCTGTCTCATGGGATAAATATAATAAATTATTCGCAATTCGCAAATTGCGAATCGGGTATTACCTTGTTTAATAACTATTTAAATTGACAAATCTACCTACCCTGCACCTGTTCCGCATGCTGCAGGAGATCCTGCACAATACGATCAAACATGCCGGGGCGAAGCAGTTCAGTGTGGATGCCTGGATGGAAGGGCCGGAGCTCTTTATCGAAACCCGCTATGATGGCCGGGGGTTTGACCTGGCGGCTGCTGAGGAAAAGGGTGGGTTGGGATTACAAAACATCCTGGTGAGAGCCCAAATGATCCGGGCGCGGATGGATAACATCAGCAGTTCTATTCTTAATATCTTCATTTCTTGCACTTTACAATCAACACATAATCTCCCAATTTTAATCTTTCGAAGCCAGATGTTGTTGTCATCCTGCTTGCCGACCGTAGCGTTCCCCCTTCACCGAGGTTTCGGAGGATGAGAAGCGTAGGTGGGAGTAGTCCCGCATAAGAAACAGTTCAGGGAAAGAAACAAAAACTCATGCGGGACGTATCGAAGGGGGCAGATCGTGAAGCGGTTTCCCGTTTGGCCTTGATATCCAATAAGATAAAGCAGGATAAATGCAAAAAATGGAAATCTACTTGTCACCCTGAGTAGTCCCGCAAAAGAGTACTAACAGGGCAGGAGAACAAAACTGGGCGGGACGTATCGAAGGGGGGGACAGCGCTATTACAGCGAAACCGCTTCCCGCAAAGTCACCGCCCTGATCAGTGGTGGCTTTTTCGATCCCGCCAGTCTGGAAGTAATGGGCTTTGACCCCACCGAGCTCCGTATCATCCGCCTGATGTGCCAGGACACCGACAGTGCCGATATCGCCACCGAGCTCAACATCAGCGCCCGCAGTCTTATGCGCTACCGCACCGCCATCATGGAAA
>JAKQKY010000459.1 GCA_029560415.1 Bacteroidota bacterium
TTGATACTTGATACTTGATACTTGATACTTGATACTTGATACTTGATACTTGATACTTGATACTTGATACTTGATACTTGATACTTGATACTTGATACTTGATACTTGATACTTGATAAAAAATAGCCAATCAAGTTACACAAAATATAGTCTCTTTTACATTTTTACTCAATAAAAAAGGAGAACGATTGCTCGTCCTCCCTTCATTATTTCTTAATAATTATTTCTTACTTAACAATACCCATTTTAGCTTCAATACTTAACGTAGCATGTGGTACTGCTCTTAACCTGGCTTTATCGATCAGCTTGCCGGTTACACGGCAGATGCCATAAGTTTTGTTTTCAATGCGCATGATTGCTTTTTCGAGGTGATCAATGAAGGTGATCTGGCGGCTGGCCATCTGGCTAAGTTGTTCTCTTTCCATGCTCAGGCTTCCATCTTCCATGGTCATGTAACGGTTTTCGCTTTCATCACCACCCATTTCATCTTTGCGGGTGATCAATCCCTGGAGATAGTTCAACTCTTTTTTAGCAGCTTCCAGTTTACGCTGAATCAGTTCCCTGAATTCAAGGAGGTCTGTATCATTATAACGTACAATCGGAGCTCCCGGGTCATTCTTTACCTGGTCTAACACCGATTTTGTAAAATCGGGTTGGTATTTACGGGATGTTTTGGTAGTAATTTTCGGGATGACAACCGGCTTTGGAGGAGCAACCTTTATGTCTTTCGGATTTTTGGCAATTGCCTTTACCGCAACAGGTGCTTCTTTAACGGGCGTCTTTTTTTCTTCTGTTTTCTTGGCCATGGGTTTTTGTACCGGCTTTTCAACAGCTACCGGTTTTTTTGACGCTGGTGTTACAATAGGTTTAGCGGTTTTCTGGGGTGCGGCCTTCACAACAGCTTTAGGTTTAGCAGCAGGGGCTTTTTTTGCAACGGGTTTAGCAGCTGCCACTTTTTTAACGTCTACTTTGGCAACCGGTTTTACTTGTTTTTTAGGTGCAGGCGCTTTGGCAACAGGCTTTTTGGCAACCGGTTTAGCTGCATTTTTAAGAGCAGGTTTGGTCACTTTCTTTGCCGGAGCAACTTTTTTTACTGGTTTAGGGGCTACTTTTTTAGCCACCGGCTTTTTCGCAACTGGTTTTGCTGCCTTTTTTTTGGTTGCCATACTACACGCTTTTTTTAAGTACGTTTACGGTTAAAGTAACATCATTCACTTCAATTTGAGTGCCACTGCTGATTTTGGGTACAAATACAAGCGAATCTGCTAAAATTTCGCCGCAAATATAATCTTTAAATTCGATTAATGACGATTGCAGCACTTCATTTTCATCTACAGAAACATCAATACGGTCGGTGAGTTCAAAGCCATTGTCCTTGCGGATATTCTGTATCCTGTTCACGAATTCCCTTGCATTGCCTTCATTCTGAAGCGGTTGACTAATATTTATATCAAGTGCTACCGTGAGGGTTCCCTTTCCCGCGATTTCATACCCGGGTATTTCGTCTGTAATAATTTCTACATCTTCTGCATTGATGATCACCGGGGTTTCACCGGCTGCCACTTTTTCCGGATTGAGGATAAAATCACCCAATTGCACTTTCTCAATGGTGGCATTGTCCATTTTTTCAATTTCTGCAGCTGCCCATTTCATCAACGGACCTAATTTTTTACCCAGGGTTTTGAAGTTGGCTTTTGCCTTTTTTCGGATAAAATCATTGCCTGCATCCAAAATTTCTACTTCCTTGATATTGGTTTCTGCTTTGATGATATCTTCCACCAGGCGAATATTGTCTACCATTTCTGCATCTGCTGCCGGGATAAACACCTTCTGGAGCGGTTGCCTCACTTTGATGTTTACTTTTTTGCGAAGCGATAATATTAACGAACAGGCATCCTGGGCTAACTGCATTCTTGTTTCGAGTCCCTGATTGATAAACGATTCTTCTGTTTTTGGAAAATACAGGTGATGTACCGATCCCGTGTCGTGTAACCCGGTTGCCTTGTTTAAATTATTGAACAACCAATCAGCAAAAAACGGGGCTATCGGTGCAATGAGTTTACTCAGTGTTTCCAGGCATTCATACATTGTTTGGTATGCACAGATCTTATCATGCTCATATTCACCTTTCCAGAACCTGCGACGGCAAAGCCTTACATACCAATTACTGAACTGTGCGTCTACAAATTCTTCAATGGCCCTGCCAGCCTGCGTTGGTTCATAGGCATCCAGGTTTTCTTCAACGGTTTTAATAAGACTATTTAGCGAAGAAATGATCCACTGGTCTATTTCGGGTCTTTCCCGTAAAGGGATAAACGCTTCTTTGTATACAAATCCATCTACATTGGCATACAAGGCAAAGAATTGGTAGGTATTGTATAATGTTCCAAAGAATTTCCGTTGCACTTCCTTGATGCCCTCTTCATCAAACTTCAAACTATCCCAGGGCGATGCATTGGTGATGAGGTACCAACGGGTGGCATCTGCACCAAATGTATTAATCGTGGCAAAAGGATCTACCACGTTGCCGAGGCGCTTGCTCATTTTATTGCCGCTTTTATCCAGCACAAGGCCATTGCTCACAACGGTCTTATAAGCCACACTATCAAAGAGCAATACCGCAAGCGCATGCAGGGTATAAAACCAACCCCTTGTCTGGTCAACCCCTTCAGCAATAAAATCTGCGGGGAAATTCTGTTCAAAGGTTTCTTTATTTTCAAAAGGAAAATGCCATTGGGCGTATGGCATAGCGCCACTGTCGAACCAAACATCCACCAGGTCGGGTACCCGCTTCATGGGTTGCCCCTGGTCGCTTACCAGTACTATATCATCCACGTAGGGTTTATGCAAGTCGAGGATGCCTTCATGTAAATAATGGGTATTGGTATCGCCGCCTAAAACCCTGGCTGCCTTTTTTATTTCGTTGTTTAATTCCTCGATGGAACCAATGCATTTTTGTTCTGTTCCATCTTCTGTTTTCCAGATGGGCAAAGGCGTTCCCCAAAAACGGCTGCGGCTTAGGTTCCAGTCTACCATGTTTTCGAGCCAGTTTCCAAAACGGCCTGTGCCGGTAGAAGCTGGTTTCCAATTAATGGTTTTATTCAGTTCTACCATACGGTCTTTTACCGCAGTGGTTTTTATGAACCATGCATCTAAAGGATAATAGATAATGGGTTTATCGGTTCGCCAGCAATGAGGATAATTGTGTTCGTATTTCTCTACTTTAAATGCCCTGTTTTCTTTTTTCAATTTCACAGCAATGTCTACATTCACATCCACGTAAGCAGGATCGTTGGTATAATCTTTCACGAATCGCCCACTGAATTCTCCAACGCCATCAACAAATTTTCCCTGCTTATCAACCAGGGTTAAAATGCCAAGGTTATTCTTTTTACCAACTTTGTAATCATCGGCGCCAAAAGCTGGAGCAGTATGTACAATACCTGTTCCATCCTCCGTTGTTACGAAATCGCCTGTGATCACCCTGAATGGTTTTGCGCCCGGGGTGATGCGTTCAATTTCAGCAGCTGAGCTGGCTTCATATGGAAGCAATTGTTCGTATGCCATGCCCTCCAGGTCTGATCCTTTAAAACCAGCGATGATCTTCCATGGAATGTTTTTATCGCCTTCTTTATAGGCATCAAAATCACCATTTTCCTGGTCGGCTTTGAAATATTTGCCCAGCAATGCTTTGGCCAATATCACATGAATTGGAAGATGCGTATACGGATTGAATGTTTGTACCAATACATAATCGATCTGCGGTCCAACTGTTAAACCAAGGTTTGAAGGAAGCGTCCATGGCGTGGTTGTCCAGGCCATCAGGAATATATCTGCAGTTATGCCTGCGTTTAGTTTTTCAGGGTTCAATAATCTGAACATCACCACTGCACTGGTATCTTTTACATCTTTATAAGTTCCTGGTTGATTGAGTTCATGAGAACTTAAGCCTGTTCCCGCTGCGGGCGAATAGGGTTGAATGCTTACACTTTCGTAGAGGTATCCTTTTTTGTATAATTCACTGAGGCACCACCAAAGCGTTTCTATATAATTATTTTCAAAGGTCACATAAGGATTGTTGAGATCTACCCAATAACCCATTTTCTTGGTGATGCTGTCCCATTGGTCTTTGTATTGCATCACCACTTCGCGGCACTTCTTGTTGTAGTCTTCAACAGAAATTTTCTTACCGATATCTTCCTTGGTAATACCCAATAATTTTTCAACCCCTAATTCTATTGGCAAGCCATGGGTATCCCAACCACCTTTTCTTTTTACCTGGAACCCCTGCATGGTTTTATACCTGCACACCAGGTCTTTCAACGTGCGGGAAATCACGTGATGTATGCCTGGCATTCCATTGGCGCTCGGTGGACCTTCATAAAATACGAAGGGCTGGTTTCCTTCCCGAATGCTCATGCTTTTTTCGAAAGTCTCAGACTTTTCCCAGTTTTCAAGTATTTCCTGGCTGATGGCGGGTAAATTAAGCTGTTGGTATTCGGGGTATCTGGCTGACATATAATTAAATACTTCGGGAAAGTTTTTAGTAAAAAAATTAAGGCTGCAAAGTTAGCAAAATACTATGTGAAATGGTCAATGAAGGCATAGCAGGCGGCTCTTGCAGAAGTTTACCTCATTTTAGCCACATTTATCCACATTTTTTAGGGTTGGCACAGAATTCGCAAAATGGTCGATATATCCAAACCCCTACTTAAAATGTTAACGTATGAAGAACACTATTTTAATGATTTGCCTGGGAGTCAGCTTGTCGATGACAGCGGAGGCGCAGAAAAAAAAATCAACTGTTGCAGCAAAACCAATACAAGTACCGGAGCTTATTGGATCGGCTTATAAGAACAGTTTTACTTCCACCCAGGGCGAGCAATGGAGCAAGAATTACCGGGGCCACTACATTGTGAGTTTTACCAATGCTTTTAATCAAAAGCAATCTGTTGAATATGATGCAAATGCAGTTTTGGTAAAGAGTAAGATCAATTATGCGGCAGATGGATTACCGGAAGTGGTAAAAAATTCACTGGCTTCACAATATGCAAATGCTCCGGTGAATACTTGTGAGCGTTTGGAAATACCAGGTGTAAAGCCATATTATAAAGTACAGATAGGCGGTGCTGATCAATCGCAAAAGGATCTGCTGATCAGCGAAGAAGGCACCGTTACAGAATAAAAATTTTGCTGGTTTAGGGTTTTATTAGGGTAAAACGGGGGTAGTCTTACCCCCGTTTATTTTTCAGGACATTCTTCGTACACGATGAAAACAGTTCCGCTTTAAGTCCATGTAATATTTGATCATTATAAAGAATGGTATTTGGATTTTTACTCCGGGATCTAAATAAAAAAACGGCAGCCAGTAAATGGTTGCCGTTTTCAATTAAAGGGTGCTTTTAGAATTTAGCTCCTACCGAAACAAAGAAGTTTCTGCCGTCTGCAGGAAGTGCTCCCGGTCCCGGGTATCCGCCGGCCCTTCGGGTAAAATATGTTTTATCGAAAAGGTTGTTGATGCCTGCTTTCAGGTTACATGATTTAGATAGTTTGTAGGTGCCACTGAGATCAGCAACCGTGTAAGAAGGTATCAATCCGGTTTGCCCGTTTGCAGAAGCTTTTTCGGTATTATTGGCATCGCTGTAGGTGCTGCCAACATAATTTACCTGCAAGGTAAGGGTAGCATGATTGAACCCACCGGTAACGCCTGTACGCAAAATATTCACAGGCGCATTTTCTACTTTTTTACCTTTGGTCTGCGCATCTTTATGATCGCCGCTGTATTTTGCATTTGTATAACTGTAGGATGCAAATACCGATAGTTGTGATTGTTTTTGTTTGGTGAATGCCCGTAGGAAATCGAATTCTGCATACCCTTCAAATCCTTTACTGCTGCTGTTTCCCACGTTTGTGATCAACCGGTAGGTAGCCCCGGTTGGGGTAATGGTTCCAACCCTGTTGTTATATTGAAGAATAAAACCACTGATATCGAACTGTAAAAAATCTTTCAGTTTACCGCGATATCCCAGGTCGATGTTATAGCCTTTTGCATCCTCCAGGTTTGGATCAACCTGGTCTGTAGTTGGCGGTGCCTGCAGGTTGGCAAATTGTATCGGGCGATAGGCCTGGCTGTAATTTGCATACCATTCGGTACCTGGCGTGAGGTGATATTCGGCGCCGATACCTGCCAGTAAGAAACTGCGGCTGCGGGTTACATCCTGTAGCCTGATCTCATTGCCTGATGCATCGAAACCATTTCGCCCGGATGCTGAACCTTCCAGCCATTCGTATCGTACTCCCGGGATAACCAAAAGTTTATCGGAAAGCCTGAATATATTTTCAACAAAGGCTGCTGCATTATGCGATACAAATTTAATATCCCTGGGATATTCTCCAATAACTGTCATGTCATACTCGCTACCGGTGGTGCCTTTTCCATCTGCTATCCTTGTTGTAGTACCAGTATAAAGCCTGATGCCGCCCGAGAGATTGTGTTTTCTTTTGCCTGCCCGGTATTCAGTGATGATGCGGCTTTCGAATCCAAAGTTTCGGTATTTATCTGCATTCAAAACCCGGTTGTTGTATTGATTGGTGGTTTTGTTGATGGAGTCTGCAATTAATATAGAGGGAGTAAATCCAACACTATTACGGTCACCAATAGTCGCAAATAATTTTGTGTTCCACCGGGTATGTTCATTTATATTCATATTCATGATGAGGGCCGGGGTTGTCCAGGTAATGTCGAACCAGTTCCTGCTGCGGAAACTTTTTTTCGGATCAAGATAAAGCAGGCTGTCGGGTAATCCACCGGCTTGTTGGCTCCGGGTATGTTGTTGCATGATCTCCGCGGTTAAGGATAACCGTTTGTTTATGTAATATGTGATAGTGCCATACCCTGCATTGGTAAAATACCGGCTGTTTTGCCTGTATCCATCGCCCGCTCTATGATCAAAAAATGCATAATAATTGATCTTCGATGTTTTACCTCCGATGGCATTAAAACTATTGAACAATGCATTGCTGCCAATGGTTTGTTGTGTTTCAAACTGGAAGGGTTTATCTATTTCGCTTCCGTTTCGTAGAATATAATTGACCAGCCCGCCAAATTGCGGGCCGTATTGAAGAGAGCCTTGTCCACGTACAATTTCAATCCTTTGTACCGCCTGCAGTTGTGGGTTGTAATACGCTTCAGGGTAACCGTATGGGTCAGCCGCAATGTCATATCCATTTTGCCGGGTATTGAATTCCCAGCTCCTGTTCGGACTCAATCCACGGGCTGCAATCCCGATCTGTATTCCACTCGGATCGCTTTCCCAAACATGTATACCGGGTACTTTCGCCATCACCTGTCGCATGGTATTGGTGACTATATTTCCTTTTACATTCTCAAGTACAATCAGGGCATTCTTTTTACCAGCGTAGATATTGGTGCCCACGATCTCGGGCATTTGCTGGTAGTCATGACGGCTACCCCGGCCAACTACTGTTATTTCGGGCAGATTTTTTGGATGTAAGGAATCCAGCTTTTTTTCGGGACTGCTCTGTGCATTGCTGTTTAAAAAAGAAAGCAAAGCCATCATACTATATATACTTTTTCTCATCGAATTGTTTTAGAATGCAAAAGTGAGAAAGCTGTTTTTCAATACCTCCCGCAATCAGGAAAAGGGTTTACACAATCGGGAAAATAGCCTTAGATATCAACCAGTGTCGGCTGAAAAGTTCTGTATATATAAGAAGTAAGTGAATTAGCGCAGTAACAATTCGCAGGGTTTGATACCTGTATGTTTTTTAAACGCTGTGCTGAAGTGAGATATAGAAGAATAGCCCAGCATGAGCGATACTTCGGTTACGCTGAGACCTTTATCGTATAAAAGATATTTGGCATGTTCCATGCGCTGACCCTGGTAAAAATCGAAGATAGTGGTACCGAAGATCTCTTTAAAGCCTTTTTTCAAATAACATTCATTGATCGCCACTTTCCGGCTGAGTGCCTTGATGGTGATAGGATCGCCAATATGTTGTAATAAAATTTCCCTGCTTCGTATGATCTTTTCCCTGTCAGCTTCGTTGGCCAGGAATTTACAGGTAAAACTTGTTTCTTCTTTTTCGCCAAGCATGCAATCCATGCTGTATAACAACAGGATCTGCGTTTGCGCATTGATGAATATATTCTCGAGTGTATCGGTATAAGTATGATTGAGCAAAGCTTCGATGGCCATCCGTGTTTTACCACACAGTGGAAGTATCTTGGAAAAAGAACTTGTATGTTCAAAGGCCAACACTTTATCTGAAAGGCTTTCCGGAGTTTTATGGGCCTTGGCGAATTGTTGCAGGTAGGTTGGCGAAAAACTGAAACTAACTACATCTACACTTTCTACTTTTTCAACACATCCCCTTGATGCATTCAATTTGCAGAAATCACATTCGGTCTGTTTTTGCCGGCAATACACATTCCCATTCAGACAAAACCTGAGTTCCAGGTAATGCTCGCTCTTATTATTTTTTTCGTAATGATATTGAAGCACACCGGTATCTTCCATGTTCCATTGTGGCTGTTTACGGTATCTTTTGATACTATATTGAACAGATCCGGGAACCGCCCGTTGAATGTCCTGCAAAAGATCCAGGTCCTCAGTCATTACGGGCTGTTTGTAAGAAAGACTTAATATGTCGACCGTGTTATTCATTGAAAAATTTCGATGCAAATATACAACAGGATTGTCAATTTACCGGTTGATGTTTAAACTTTAAAATGATTTTACCATTTTATTACAATCAGCCCACTCAAATGCCTGGATTAAAAACTGCTTTTTGGTTAAAAGCACTATAATAGCCGTTAAATGAACATGAACTGCCAGTTGAAAAATCGTTAAAAAAATGTTTACAAAAACGGGCTAAAATAATGCCTCTTCATACGCTTAAAACCCTTGATTTTCCTTAACTTTGCGTGATTGTGAATTTTATCCATCTTAAAGAGATTTTCAAGCATTTATGAGCACAGAAACAGTTGAGTTAACATCCCTCGCTACAAACGGCTACGGCGCCGACAGCATACAGGTTTTAGAAGGTTTAGAAGCGGTTAGGAAAAGACCCGCGATGTACATCGGAGATATCAGTGTAAAAGGACTTCATCACCTGGTGTATGAGGTTGTTGATAACTCTATTGATGAGGCATTGGCAGGATATTGCAAAAATATCAGCGTTATCATCAATGAGGATAATTCCATCACTGTTCAGGATGATGGTCGTGGTATTCCAACCGGGATGCACACAAAGGAAAACCGCAGTGCCCTGGAAGTGGTGATGACCGTATTGCATGCGGGTGGTAAGTTCGACAAAGGTTCTTACAAGGTTTCGGGTGGTTTGCATGGTGTAGGTGTAAGTTGTGTAAACGCACTTAGTACCAAATTGCATGTAACCGTTAACCGCGAAGGCAAGCAATTTGAACAGGAATATGCTACTGGTATTCCACAATATCCTGTAAGGGAGATCGGCAAAAGTGATACCACTGGTACCCGTGTTCAGTTCTGGCCCGATGATACCATTTTCACAACAACGGTATACAACAAAGAAATACTCGAAGGCCGTTTAAGAGAACTGGCTTACCTGAACCGCAAAATTTCTATCATATTAACCGATCTGCGTGAAATTGAAGATGATGGAAAACCTTATACAAAAACTTTTTACAGTGAAGGTGGTATTGTAGAATTTGTTGAATCGATCGATAAGATCGCCAACAGGTCGCCATTGATCCCAAAAACAATTTATTGCGACGGGCACGATGAAAAAAGCAATGTAGCCGTAGAAGTGGCCATGGTATATAATGCCAGTTACCAGGAACATATTTTCAGTTATGTAAACAATATCAATACCATTGAAGGTGGTACGCATGTGGCGGGCTTCCGTCGTTCTATCACCAGGGTTTTTAAAAGTTATGGCGATAAACAGGGCATGTTTGAAAAAGCCAAAGTGGCCATCGAAGGGGATGATTTCAGGGAAGGTATTTCGGCCATCATTTCTGTAAAGGTTCCGGAACCACAGTTTGAAGGACAAACCAAAACCAAGCTGGGAAACAGTGAGGTTATGGGTATTGTGGATACAACATTAAGCCGTGTACTCGAAGCATATCTCGAAGAAAATCCGAGGGATGCCAAGACGATCATTCAAAAAGTGATCCTGGCCGCACAGGCCCGGGCAGCCGCTAAGCGTGCCCGTGATATGGTGCAACGCAAGAGTGTTTTAGTAGGTGGTGGTTTGCCGGGTAAACTGGCCGATTGTTCAGATAAGGATCCCGGTAAATGTGAGTTATTCCTGGTGGAAGGAGACTCGGCCGGTGGTACTGCCAAGCAAGGCCGCGACCGTAGCTTCCAGGCGATATTGCCGCTCAGGGGTAAGATCCTGAACGTTGAGAAAGCCATGGAGCATAAGATCTATGACAATGAAGAGATCCGCAACATGTTCACCGCCCTCGGTGTGAAGATCGGAACCAGTGAAGATGCAAAAGCCCTTGATATTTCCAAACTGCGTTATCATAAGCTCATCATCATGACCGATGCCGATGTGGATGGTAGTCATATCGCCACATTGATCCTGACCTTTATTTTCCGTTATATGAAAGAACTGGTAGAACAGGGATGTGTTTATATCGCACAGCCGCCGCTTTACCTGGTTAAAAAAGGAAAAGAGCAGGAATATGCCTGGACAGATGAAGAACGCAAGGCGTTGGTTACCCAATTCGGACAAGGCAAAGACGACAGCGTGAACATACAGCGCTATAAAGGTTTGGGAGAGATGAATGCCGAACAGCTTTGGGAAACAACCATGAACCCGTTGACCCGTACGTTGAAACAGGTAACCATTGATAGCCTTAGTAACGCCGATGGTGTGTTTAGCATGCTCATGGGAGATGAAGTTCCACCACGAAGGGAATTCATTGAAACGCATGCGAAGTATGCCAAAATCGATGTATAATAATAAAAGTTCTTATGTTCGCTGAAGCGCCCATATTTCAGCTTCAGCACTAATTTTGGGTAAACCCAATATTTTTAGTAGCTTGTAGCCTGAAGGCAATACTTTAAACCCATATTTACTAACCATAAATTCTATTAAAATGTCAAACATGTTAACGGCTTATTGCATGAAAACAAAGGAAAAAAATGTTCCCATGCAGGATGCAGTGATCACTAAAACCTCACGTGGAGGTTACATGGCTCAGGGTCATGACGGAAAGGGAAACAAAATGACGACGATGCTTGCGGAAGCAAAAGCATTGCAGGCAGTGAAAGATGGCGTAGCTAAGAAAAGCTGGTAATATATTCTGTAATTTTTTAAGGAGCTGATCGTGTAAACGGTCAGCTTTTTTTATTGGGTTAAGGAAAGGAGAGAATGGAGAATTTATTTAAGCGTTGATTTATACATCTTCTGTATAAATTCATATAGTTCTGTCATGGATTTGATTGACTCAACAACAAGGATCCCGTTTTTACCCACTTGTTTTAATTTGCCTTTATTGGTGCCCGTTTGTAAGAAGGAAAGTATCCCGTTAAAAGTATTGCTTTGGAAATAAGGTGATTCGGGGTTGCTTACAAAGAAACATTTCAGGGTGTCATTTTTCAGGAACATTTTTTCAAAACCGAGTTCTACGGCGATCTTCCGGCAACGCACGGTAGTAAAAAGATCTTCTGCCTGTGGAGGTATGGGACCGAAGCGATCGGTCATCTCCAGGTGAAAATCGGCCAGGTCATCATCGTTGTTACAGTTATCAAGCCTGGAATAAAGACTTAGCCTTTCGGTGATGCTTTCTACATAATCATCTGGTATCAATATTTCCAGGTCTGTATCAATCGTACAGTCTTTTACATAATCATCCTGTTGCTGAATTTCCTCTTTGAAAAGCTCCCTGAATTCGTTGCGTTTTAATTCTCTGATGGCTTCATCGAGGATTTTTTGATACATTTCAAACCCTATCTCGGCAATGAAGCCGCTTTGTTCGCCACCAAGCATGTTTCCTGCTCCACGTATATCAAGGTCACGCATGGCGATCTGGAAACCGCTGCCCAAATCACTGTATTGTTCCAGTGTACTAAGTCTTTTACGGCTATCGGGCGGCAGTGTGCTCATCGGCGGCGCCAATAAATAACAAAATGCTTTTTTATTGCTCCTGCCTACCCGGCCACGGAGCTGGTGCAGATCGCTTAATCCAAACTGGTGTGCATTGTTTACTATGATGGTATTCACATTCGGAATATCTACCCCGCTTTCCACGATATTGGTACAAACCAATACATCGTATTTCTTATCCATGAAATCGAGGATGGTATCTTCCAACTGGTCGCCATCCATTTGACCATGCGCATAGGCGATGCTGATATCGGGGCAAAGGCCCTGGATCAGTCCTTTCATTTCGGCCAGCCCGTTTACCCTGTTATGAATAAAGAATACCTGGCCACCTCTTTCGGTTTCATAATAGATGATGTCGCGTATGGCATCTTCATTAAACACCATGACCTCAGTTTGAATCGGTTGCCTGTTGGGCGGCGGTGTATTGATGATGCTGAGATCGCGGGCGCCCATCAGGCTGAATTGCAATGTGCGGGGTATGGGGGTAGCCGTTAACGTAAGTGAGTCAACGGTGGTGCGTAGCTGCTTTAATTTTTCCTTGGCTGATACACCGAATTTTTGTTCTTCATCAATGATCATAACGCCCAGGTCTTTGAATTTTACATCCTTGCTAAGCAGGGCATGTGTACCGATGATGATATCTATTTTTCCCTGTTCCAGTTTTTGCAGTGTTTCTTTTTTTTCTTTTGCCGATTTAAAACGATTGATGAAATCCACGGTAACCGGGAAGTCTTTCAGTCTTTCACCAAATGTTTTGTAATGCTGGTAAGCAAGGATGGTCGTAGGAACCAATATGGCAGCCTGTTTCCCATCGGCACAGGATTTGAATGCGGCCCTGATGGCCACTTCTGTTTTACCAAACCCAACGTCGCCGCATACCAGCCGATCCATGGGTGATGGTTTTTCCATATCGCGTTTTACATCTTCACTGGCCTTGGCCTGGTCGGGTGTATCTTCATAAATGAAACTGGCTTCCAGTTCCATCTGCATGTAATTATCGGGGCTATGGGCAAAACCGGCCTGGCTTTTTCGCTGGGCATATAGTTTAATGAGATCAGAAGCAATGTCTTTAACCTGTTTCTTCGTTTTCTCTTTAAGTTTATTCCATACATCGCTTCCCAGCTTATTCATTTTGGGGATGCTGCCTTCTTTACCACTGTACTTGCTGATCTTGTGCAACGACGAAATGTTCACATACAACAGGTCGCCATCTTTATATTGTATCCTAACGGCCTCCTGCATACGCCCGTTGGCTTCTATCTTTTGTAACCCGCTGTACACGCCCACGCCATGATCGATGTGCGACACATAATCGCCGGGCTGCAGTTCCCGCAGGGTTTTCAGCGTAAGCGCTTTATTCTTGCTAAAAGCCTGTTTTACTTTGTATTTGTGATAACGTTGAAATACCTGGTGATCGGTATAGCAAACGAGTTTGAGGTCGTCATCAATAAATCCTTCATGTATGGAAACAGGGATAGGGGTTACCTGTATCTCAGCTTTCAGGTCGGTGAAAATGATGTGCAGTCTCTCGAGCTGTTTCGGATTTTCAGCAAAAATGAAGATGTTGTATTTCTTCTCTTCATATTCCTGCAGGTTTTTGATCAGTAAGTCAAACTGCCTGTTGAAAGCAGGTTGCTGTTTGGTAGCAAATTCAATACGCTGAATCGGTTGGCCTGTGGATGGGAAATGTGATTTGTTCCCGATCTCTATGATATGTTTTTTAACGAGCTCTCGTTGGATGATGATAGCCGGAACAAAATCATCGATCTGGAGGGTTGTTTTTCTGTTAATGTCGTTATCATCTTCCTTCGTCAATGGTTTGTCATCCGTGTTGTTCAACAGTTCAAGATAAATGGCCAGGTCTTCTTCCTGCTGTTCAATTTTTTCTTTGATGAAGTCCCAGTCCTGCATCCAGGTTACGGTGTTATCGGGCAGAAATTCAGTGAGGGAAACCTTTTCACCGGTATCGAACTGGGTTTCTACATTCGGGATAATGTTCACCTGCAACAACTTTCTTTCGCTCAACTGGTTTTCGGGATCAAATATGCGGATGCTGTCTACCTCGTTCCCGAATAATTCGATACGATATGGCTTCTCATTTCCAAACGAATAAATATCGAGTATGCCTCCCCGTACGGCAAACTGCCCGGGCTCGTAAACAAAATCGGTGCGTACAAATCCATGTTGAACAAATCTTTCCAGGATTCCATTTACATCCAGTACATCTGCCTGCTTAATGCTGATGATATTGGCCGAAAGCGTTTTAGATAAAACCACTTTTTCGAAAAGTGCTTCGGGATAGGTGATGAGAATCTTTTTATTACCACCAGCAGCGATCTTGGTCAGCGCTTCGGTACGCAACATCACATGGCTGCTGTTGAGCAGGGAATAATTCTTTTTATTTTTAAAGGAAGAAGGAAAATAAAATACATCCAACGCATGGGTTATATTTTCAAGGCTATTGTGGAAATAAGCGGCTTCTTCGGCATCTCTTAATATTACCAGGTGATTTACCTGTGCGGCGGCCGGGTGGTTAAAAATCCCGCTGATGATGAATTGAGAAGCACTTCCATAGAGGCCTGATAAGTGCAGATGTTGCGGAGTTGACATAGTGATCCTGTCCGCAATCTGAAAACAGCGGGGATCTGATCTGTACAAATTCATCAACACATCCAGGTTCATTCGCTCTTTGTTAAAGCCTTTTCTCAGCGGAATATCTTTTGAAGATCTTCTTTTAAAGCTGATCGGCAAAGATATGGTGTAAAGCAGGAAATTAACTTTTATGGCTTAATTTGTAGCCTCATTTAAAACGACGGTATGGCTTTACAACCCTGGCGCACAGGTAAATTTATCAGGATTGAACAGGAAACAAAAGATACAAAGCGTTTCTGGATCGAAGTCCCCGAATTGGAAAGTTTTGATTTTGCACCCGGGCAATTTGTAACATTGGATCTTCCCATTCATGATAAGCCCAATAAAAGATGGCGTAGTTACTCCATTTCTTCCTGGCCCGATGGCAGCAATGTTTTTGAACTCATCATTGTGTTGGATAAAAACGGGGCCGGTACTAACTATCTCTTCAATGATATTCAGGTTGGTTCTGAAATACAATTCAGGGGGCCTCAAGGCGTGTTCACTTTAAGAGAACCTTTGCAGGAAGATATCTTTATGATATGCACCGGTACCGGCATTGCACCTTTCAGGAGCATGGTTCAACACATCCATCATAAACAGATCGAACATAAAAATATTTACCTGCTGTTTGGTTGCCGCACCCAGGATACTTTATTATATCACCAGGAGATGCTGCATTTGCAGCAAGCCATGCAAGGTTTTCGTTATATACCGGTGTTGTCGCGAGAAACCTGGGCCGGCGCAACAGGATATGTACATGCCGGGTATGAAGCTTTATGCACGGAAAAGCAACCGGCCAGTTTTTATTTATGCGGATGGAAAGGCATGATCGATGAAGCCCGTCAACGCATATTAGATATGGGGTATGATAAAAGGAATATTCACCTTGAGATATATGGTTGATTAATACATAATACAAAGAGTATGTTGTACATGATTAATATCATCCGGCAAATGATCAACTAATCAATCGCTAAAATATATTTCGATATTGTTTTTTCATTAACTTGTAGCATTATCCTTTCAACACCAATAATTGAATTGCTATGGGTGCATCTTCCATGATCGTTTTAATCATTGCAGCATTGGCGTTTTCACTCATTGCCATAATGGTTGCCAAGCTGCTGACCAAAGCCACTACCAATCCCCAGAAGAGCGAACCTTACGAATGCGGTATTCCCACGGTGGGTAAAACCTGGGTGCAACTCAATGTTGGATATTATTTATTTGCACTGATCTTTTTAATTTTTGATGTTGAACTTATATTCCTCTATCCCTGGGCTGTTGTTGCCAAGGTAGTAGGATGGGTAGCCTTTATTGAAGTAGTCGTTTTCTTTTTCATACTATTTATGGGATTCCTTTATGCTCATAAGAAAGGTGCACTTAAATGGGTATAAAAATAAATGGCAGCTAAGGCTACACGTTATAACTTAGAGATTGTTTACTTGAAAATAACCAATTGACCGATCAACAAAATATACCAGCTCAAAGTCCGGTTCAGGTTTATGAAACACCCGGTGGTGGCATCGTACTGAGTAAACTCGATGATGTTATAAACTGGGCCCGCTCCAATTCTCTTTGGCCACTTACGTTTGCTACCAGTTGCTGTGGCATTGAAATGATGGCTGTGGCGTCTGCCAAATATGATTTTTCGCGTTTTGGATTTGAAGTAGCCAGAGCTTCGCCCAGGCAGGCTGATGTGATCATCATTGCCGGTACCATTGTAAATAAGATGGCGCCGGTTTTGAAAAGGTTATACGACCAGATGGCTGATCCGAAATATGTGATTGCCATGGGAGCCTGTGCCATCAGTGGTGGGCCATTCTTTTACAATACATATTCTGTTGTGAAGGGAGCCGATCACGTGATCCCGGTTGATGTGTATGTGGCCGGTTGTCCGCCCAGGCCGGAAGCCTTGTTGCATGCGTTGATCAGCCTGCAGGAAAAAATTAAAGCCGGTATGACGAGGGAGCAGATCAAAGATGTGAAATAAGTTGAATAAACAATATGCTGTATGCAGATTTTGCATCCATCAAACTGTATAAAAATGTATGCTGAACGAAGAATTAAAAGCCAGTATTTCAAACATTGATGAAACGGTTTCATTTGATGAAACGGGCGAATGGCTAACGGTTATGGTTAATCCAGGTGGTCTCAATTCCTTGGCAAAGGGCCTGAGGTATGACGAAGCGCTTTTTTTCGATTATCTTTTTTGTCTTACCTGTATCGATTGGAAAACGAACCTCACCATGGTGTATCACTTCAGTTCAACCAGGCATCGTCACAACATCGTTGTAAAATCTGTATTGGATATTAAAGATCCACAAATAGAAACGCTCACCCACATTTGGCGTACCGCGGAGTTTCATGAAAGAGAAGTGTATGAAATGTTTGGTGTGCATTTTTTGAACCATCCTGATCTGCGTTTACTCATATTGCCCGATGGATGGGAAGGGAAGAACCCGATGCGAAAGGATTTTGAAGATCCGATAAATATGATAAAATTATAAATTTTAAATAACGAGCCAGGTATCCGGCATTGGTAAGTTCATCACGCCAATGCGTATTCGAAAAGAATGAATTCCTGTTCAACAGTCACATGGTAGAAGAAATTGGTACAACAACGGAAGGCGATCTCATCATCAATGTAGGACCCCAGCATCCTGCAACCCATGGCGTGTTGCACCTGGTGATTACACTTAATGGTGAGACCATCAAAAAAGTTGAACCCCACCTGGGTTATATTCATCGTTCCATTGAAAAAATGTGCGAAAGCCTTACTTATCGCCAATTTATATATGTTACCAGCCGGATGGATTACCTCTCGGCACATATCAATAATCACGCCTGTGCCCTTTGTGTAGAAAAGGGTTTGCAAATAGAAATTCCAGATAGAGCTAAAGTGATCCGGGTGATCATGGATGAACTTACCCGCATTGCCTCGCATGAATTATGGTGGGGCGCCATGGCCATGGATATTGGTGCCTTCACGCCTTTCTTTCACGCATTCAGGGAAAGAGAAACGATCAACGACATCATGGAGGAAACCTGTGGGGCCAGGTTAACGATGAATTATTTTGTGCCTGGCGGTCTCATGGCCGATCTGCATCCCGATTTCCAGCAAAAAGTAAAATCATTTATCAGTCTGTTTAAATCTAAAGTAGATGAATACGATGAATTGGTTACCGGTAATGTGATCTTCCGTAACCGTATGAAAGATGTAGGTATTCTTTCCAAAGAAGATGCTATATCATTTGGTTGCAGCGGACCAACGGCAAGGGGTAGTGGCGTAAGTTGTGATATCAGGAAACTGTATCCATATGAAGTGTATGACAAAGTGCAGTTTGATGAAGTGTTGGAAACCGCAGGCGATTCATTGGCCAGGTATATGGTGAGGTTGCGGGAAATGAAACAATCGGTGCGTATCATAGAACAACTCATCGACCAGATCCCGGAAGGAGATTTCCAGGCGAAAACCAAGGCTGTGTTGAAATTGCCAAAAGGAGAATTTTACACCAGGGTAGAAACGGCCAGGGGAGAATTTGGCGTGTATATCGTGAGTGAGGGTGGCACAACGCCGTACCGGATCAAATTCCGTTCACCAGGGTTTTCAAATTTATCGGCACTCGATCATATGGCGAGGGGAAGTAAACTGGGCGACCTGGTGGCGATGATGGGAACGCTTGACCTGGTGATACCGGATATTGATCGGTAAACAAATGAAATAAAGTAACCGTAGTAAAATAAATACAGCAAACCGGCATGTGGAGTTTATCAGGCATATCAAACATTATTCATAACTGGCTGAACCAGCAATTCAGTCCGTTGTGGGCCCTCATCATCGAAATGGTGATCGCAGGTGTTTGCGTGATTGGCCTGTTTGCAGCATTAGGTTTGGTGTTGGTGTTGATGGAAAGAAAAGTTTCGGCCTGGATGCAGATCCGCCTCGGTCCTAACCGGGTTGGCCCGAAAGGAATATTACAATCATTGGCAGATACCTTAAAATTATTGGTGAAAGAAGGGATGACACCGGGCGGCGCTGATAAATTCTTATTCAACTTAGCGCCGCTGGTAGCCATGATCGTGGCCATGTTATTAATGGCGCCAATTGCTTTTGCAAAAGATTTCCAATTATGGGATCTCAATATTGGCGTATTATATATTTCTGCGGTTTCTTCCATTTCAGTGATCAGCATATTGATGGCCGGTTGGGCCAGTAACAATAAGTATTCCCTGATGGGAGCCATGCGCAGTGGTGCCCAGATCGTGAGTTATGAATTATCTGCAGGACTTGCCATTCTTTCGGTAGTGGTACTAACGGGAAGCCTTAACCTCAATGAGATCATTTTATCACAGGCCGATGGCTGGTGGATATTTAAAGGTCATATCCCGATGCTCATTGCGTTTGTTATTTTTATCATAGCAGTAACGGCAGAAACCAACCGGGCGCCGTTCGACCTGGCAGAGGCAGAATCAGAACTTACCGCTGGTTTTCATACAGAATATTCGGGAATGAAGTTCGCCCTGTTTTTCCTGGCAGAATATGTGAATGTGTTTATTGTTTGCGCCATTGGAGCAACACTGTTCCTGGGTGGCTGGATGCCTTTTCACATTGGTCATTGGGAGTCATTCAATCATGTGATGGACTATATTCCATCGAGCATTTGGTTTTTTGGAAAAACCTTTTTCTTGATTTTCGTGATCATGTGGTTCAGGTGGACGTTCCCGAGGTTACGTATAGATCAGTTGTTAAACCTGGAATGGAAATACCTGTTGCCCATCAGCATGTTCAATATTTTATTGGTTACGCTAATGGCGATTCTGGGCTGGCATTTTTAAATAGTAGTGAATTAAAAATAGATCATGTTTATAGTAAAATACATAAAGGATGTTTTCGGTGCGATCAAGTCGTTGCTTGTGGGCATGAAGCGTACCGGTTATTATTTTACACATCATAAAGAGATCATCACGCAGGAGTATCCCGATAATAAGGCAACCTTGCAATTGCCCGAAAGGTTTAAAGGAGAAGTGGTGATGCCGCACGATGAAAAGAATGAACACAGGTGCACAGGATGCACGGCTTGCGAGTTGGCTTGTCCGAACGGAACCATCAAAGTGGTCACCAAATTTGATATCACACCGGAGGGGAAGAAGAAGAAAGCGATCGACAAACTGGTGTATCACCTCGAACTCTGTACCATGTGTAATTTATGTATTGTGGCTTGTCCATCCGATGCGATCGTGATGGCACAAACCTTTGAGCATAGTGTGTTCGACAGGAGCCAATTGACCAAAGTGCTTAACAATCCCGGATCAAAGATCATGGATGGTGTGGAATGATGAATATTAGAATAAATAACAGCTTATAATGAGTGCATCAACGATCATATTTTATTTGCTCGCTGCGTTTACCCTGGTAAATGCGGTGCTCGCTGTTTGCACAAGGCAGATTTTCAGGGCGGCCATTTTTCTATTGTTTACGTTGATTGGAGTGGCCGGTTTATATTTCTGGATGCAATATGAATTTATTGCTGCGGTACAGATCGTTGTATATGTTGGTGGAATTACGGTACTCATCATTTTTTCTATTTTTCTTACACAGCAGGCGGGAGAATTGTTGCCGAGGCCAACGTTTACCCGGCAATTATTTGCAGGACTGGCAGCGTTTTGTGGATTTGCACTTACCATGCTGCAGGTATATCAACATTCCTTTACAGGAGATCAATCAAAACCATTAGATCCTTCGGTGGCTAACATTGGTCACCATATGCTGGGTGTAGATGAAGGCGGTTATGCATTACCGTTTGAGATAGTGAGTATACTGTTGCTGGCAGCATTGATAGGTTGTATTGTGATTGCTGCCCGTGCAACCCCGGCAGGAAAATCGAACCTGAGTGAAATGCCGAAGAAGGAGCCATGAGAAGACAAGAAATTGAATAGAAGAACTGACAAATAATATTATTGAATCATTCATATGACGAGCGAACCCGGTTTATATCATTTTTTATTTATCAGCGCAGCATTGTTTTTCATTGGTGTGTTTGGATTCTTTACGAGGCGCAATCTTATTACGATGCTTATGAGCATTGAATTGATCCTGAACAGTGTGAACCTGAATTTCATTGCATTTAATAAATATGTTTGGCCGGGTAAGATGGACGGACTGTTCTTCACGTTGTTTGTGATTGCCATTGCAGCAGCGGAAGCGGCAGTTGCCATTGCGATCATCATTAATTTATATCGTAGTCACCGGTCAATAGATGTAGAAATTGCAGAAGAATTGAAATTTTAATTTATCGATGCCGGGCAGGTAAATTTAAAAGCCTGCTTTGCATAATCAATGGTTACCAAATGCTGAATGCAACTTACATTTCGCTTATTCCTTTACTTCCTTTCGCAGGCTTCCTGCTGCTGGGATTGTTTGGGAAGGACTATTTCAAACGTAGTGCGGGCTTGATAGGAACGATATTATTGTTGATCTCTACATTGCTCGCCTGTTATACGGCCTATGGTTATTTCTTCGACTTTGGTAAACTCAATGGAGTATATCAAAAATTGATTCCCCTTAAAATTACCTGGCTCGAATTTTCACCAAATGTTTCGATCGATATGGGTATTATGCTCGATCCTATTTCGGTGATGATGCTGGTAGTAGTGACCTTCGTTTCACTGATGGTGCATATTTACAGCCTGGCTTATATGAAAGGTGAAGAAAGATTTTCTACCTACTATGCGTTCTTAGGATTGTTTACATTTTCCATGCTGGGTCTTGTAATGTCGACCAATATTTTCCAGATGTATATTTTTTGGGAACTGGTAGGCGTTTCTTCCTTTTTGCTGATCGGTTTTTATTATGACAAGCCCAGTGCCGTTGCTGCATGCAAAAAAGCGTTTATCGTTACCCGTTTTGCCGACCTTGGTTTCCTCATAGGCATCCTGGTACTTTCTTATTATGCAGGCACACTGGATTTCAATACACTTATTCAAAAGCTATCCAGCCCCGAATCTAATGAATTGAAAACGGCTATGGCGGCGAGTTTCCTTGGAATGTCTGCACTAACCTGGGGGCTGGTGTTGGTATTTATCGGTGGTGCAGGAAAAAGTGCATTGTTCCCTTTACATGTTTGGTTACCCGATGCCATGGAAGGCCCAACGCCAGTTTCCGCATTGATACACGCTGCTACCATGGTGGTGGCTGGTGTATTCCTGGTGGCCAGGTTGTTCCCCATTTTTGCGTTGTCGGCACCACAAGCGCTTAGCCTCGTGGGTTATGTGGGCGCCATTTCTGCATTGATCGCTGCTATTATCGCCTGTACACAAACCGATATTAAAAGAGTATTGGCTTATTCAACCATGTCGCAGATAGGCTATATGATATTTGCATTGGGCGTTTCGGGATATGCAGGTGAAGAAGGCCTGGGTTATACCGCATCCATGTTTCATTTATTTACACACGCATTATTTAAAGCATTGCTCTTCCTTGGGGCAGGTGCCGTCATCCATTTTGTGCACAGCAATGAAATGAAAGACATGGGCGG
>JAKQKY010000462.1 GCA_029560415.1 Bacteroidota bacterium
TGTATAAGTTGCCGGCGTGCCACCCGGTGAGATAAATTCACAGGCATTGGTTGGCCCGCTTACCAGGCCAGGTGTAGCCGGGTTGTTTCGGCTGATCAGTAAACTCCTGGTACCACTGGTATTGCAATCATTGGTTGCAGATACAGTGATGGAACTCGTAGTGAAGCCTGCAGCAAATGTTACCGTTACTGTGGTATCGTTCACTCCCAATCCGTTCGGATGAGTGATGGTAGTGGTTCCTGCCTGTGCTGCCCAATTATAAGACGTTGCAGCCGCTACTTTCGGTATTGTGTAGGTGATAGAAACCATGGTTCCGATGCTAGGACATACATTAGAGGTAGATGCCACAATTGGCGCCGGCGTGGTTGGCAATTGTGCGAGCAGGTAGAAGATAACCTGCGGACTGTTCCCGCAGGAAGAAAGTGCGGTTACACGTACCTGTTTGTTGGCATTGCCGATGAAGCCTGCACCAACCGTGAGTACGATGCTGTTGGTTCCTTGTCCGCTCACCAGGGTACAGGTTGGCGGGATGATCCAGGCATAAGAAGCAGCGCCCTGTATAGCTGGCACAGAATAAGTGAGTTGGGTACCCATTCCAATGTACGGACAAACATTGATCGGTCCGCTCAATGGCCCGGGAACCGGGAATGGCGGATTGATCGCAAAGGTGGCACTGATACTGTGATCAGCCTGCACATCGGTAAATGTAAAAGATGTAATAGCACCTTGTGATACACCATCTACGATCACATCCAATATATGATAGCAAGTTGAAGGGGTAATGGTATAGGTGGCATTGTCGCCACAATTCACATTTCCGGTTCCGGGAGTGATACTGCCGTTAGCCCCTGCCGTTACCGTGATGGCATAAGGTCCATTCTGCGTAAAGCTGGCCGATATCGTATGATTGGCCGATAGATCGCTGAATGTATAAGTAGAGATGGCACCTTGTGATACGCCATCCACCAAAACATCTGCTATGCTGAAACAGGGATCAGCAGTGATCGTATAGGATTGACTTCCTCCTGAACTGACCTGGGTTATACCAGGTGGAGAAATGGATCCGCCTGCTGTTGCTGTGGCATCAATCTCAAATACATCCTGCACAAATATAGCCCGGATTGAATGCGGTGATTGAACATTTGTAAAAGAATATGAGGTAACCGTTCCCACTGAAACAAAATCCACCAATACATCACTGATGATATAGCCGGGGTCGGGTATTATATCAAAATTGGCATTACCGCCACAAGGCACCGAATTTGAATTAGATGTAATAGAACCATTCCCCAATGTAGACACATCGATAAAATAAACAGCCTGCATGAAGCTGACGTTGATCGTATGATTGGCAGTTATATTGCTGAATGTATAGGTATCATTGGTTCCCTGGTATACTCCATCTACCGTTACCGCAGCAACATTCCAGCAGGCATTAGGCGTAATGGTATAAGTAATGCTACCTGTACCATCGCAGGAGAAGGTCGAGATCCCCTGGGAAGAAATGGAACCATTGGCCCCGGCAGTTGCATTAATGGTAAAATTGGGCAGCACCGACATCGTGATCGTATTGCTGTTTGCAGTGGATGTGGTCGTACAGGTGGCATCACTGGTAAGCTGGCAACTGATTATATCATTATTCAACAATCCTGCATCAATGTATTCATTGCTATTGGTTCCCACGTTGTTCCCATTCTTTTTCCATTGGTATTGTGGTGAGCCCCCGCCATTCACCGGTACCGCTGTGAAGGTAACCGAAGTGCCTGCACAAACAGAGCCGGATGAATTACGGCTGATCGTAACAGATGGAGTAACAAGGGTACAATATGTAAATCCTGCTAAGGACGCAGTACCACCCGGTGTAGTAACCGATACGCTGCCTGATGCACCTGCTCCAACTACTGCCGTGACCGTATTTGCATTGACCACGGTAAATGAGGTAGCTGCTGTAGCACCAAAACTTACAGCGGTTGCGCCTGTAAAATTACTGCCACTGATCGTTACCGTTATTCCAGTACTGGCGGTTGTGGGTGTAAAAGAAGTAATGACTGGTGAAGGAATTGAAGCCCATTTAGCGGCATTGATGTATAATTTTTGAACGTTTGTATTGGAAAGCGTATTAAAGGAGCTATTGTCTTCATAATTACCGGCATGATTAAAATAAACTACTTTTCCTAAACCTACATTCCTTACCATTACAGCATCGGAACCGTAATGATCTTTCATTAGAACGGTGACCGGCTGCGTAGCAAAAGAATGAGCAGGGCCGATATTATAGGCGCAATCAAATGAGAAGCTATTTGGAATTCCTGCAAGGACGGGATGCGGAACTCCTAACTGATTGTACGTGACGGTTCCATTTGCACCAATATTCCTGTTAACCAGAATAAGGTCTATCATTGTTAAATGTTGTAAAATCTCATATGCCAGCCATTCACTTGCCACATAACCTTTTCCCGAATTCACAAAATTCATAAGTGCCGTTTGGCCCGCCAATGGCATCGGGGTTCCATAACTAGCTCCATCAAGGTGAACTACACAATCAAAATTGGTCAACGCTGGGTTGGTACCATTCCATTGAAATTCTGGCACGCTGCTAAGCGTTACTGTTAAACCGGCATTTTGCATGGCAGTGACGAGGTTCGATGTATTGGCTCCCAAAACATCATATATCACAAGCACCCTTTGCGAAGTGGCAGTTAGTGATGCGAGGCCAAGCATAAGAAAAAATAAAACCTTGATACAATACATCCTGGCAGTATTCATAAAAGCTGGTGTAGTCCTTTCCCGGATAGCAGCTTTTGACGGTAAATTTGAACATGCACTTTTCATTTGAATATTAATTTTGGGTTTACATTACATTACAGGCGCATGGCAAAGCCCTGCGATAAAAAACAGGTTCTATACTTTTCAGGTGTAAAAAATTGAATAGGGTACGGATAAAATATCATGACAGGGGCATCCTGGCTGAATGACGCTGGTACGGTACTTTATATTGATCTTGTGGAGTGGTGGGTAAGATGAAAATTGATAAACAGTAACTTTAAAACAAAAACAACTGGGTGATTGGAATTTCAAGCCCCAGGGCAATATTATAAATACTGAATACACTGGTATTTATTTTGCCATTTTCGATCCTGCTCAATTGAGAATAATCGATACCGGCTTTAAAAGCAAGCGCCTCCAATGAAAGCCCTTTCTTTTCCCGCTCGTCCCTGATATTCAATCCCAGTTTACGGATAAATTCTTCTTTCTCTAGATTCATAAGTTACTTATTTCAAAACTATCGCTACTGGCTTTATTTTACAATGGCAGATATGCCATATTTTTTAAATATTCAAAAGCGTCTTTTGTTTACAGTTAATTTTGTGCAACTTTCTTCAAAAACCTTTCTCCACTATATGATGCATCCTTTCTTTATCAAAAATAGGTTGGGGAAATGGGTTAGGCAATGGTGTTTTAACGGTATTTGGTACTACCAGGAGATTTATACCAGGTGACCCTACAAATCCTTGAAAATTGAAATAGGTTATTCATGCCTCTTGCCCTCTGCAACAGCAAACAGGTGTAAAATAAAAGGAAAGAGTGCCTGCATGGTTTCTAAAGCTCCGTTAACGGATCCTGGTAAAGTTAATACGAGACTTTGATCAATAAAACCAGCTACCCCACGGGATAACATGGCATATGGCGTTCGTTGCTGGCCGTATTGCCTGGCTGTTTCCATAATGCCCGGGATTTCCAGTGTCAGCATGGGGCGGATGGCTTCCGGTGTACGATCTCTCGGCGACACGCCTGTTCCACCGGCAAACAGGATGAGGTTTATATTCCCATTGGAGTATTCCTTTGCCTTTGCCTGTATGGCATCGAAATCATCCGGAATGATGTCTACAGCGTTTACCAGTATGCGTTGGGCTGTCAAGAACTCAACAATCATTTTACCGGTTTTATCTTCCTGTTTATTTGCTGATACGGTGTCGGAACAAACGATCACGGCGGCTGTAATGGCCCTGTTCTCAGGCCATTTCTGATCCGATTTACCACCCGACTTACTCAATAACTTTATGCCGGAAATTTCAATGCTTTTATCAAGCGGCTTCAGCATATCATACATGGTAAGCGCCGTAATAGATGCACCATGCATGGCTTCCACTTCCACCCCTGTCTTGTAAATGGTATGTACCTCAACGTTGATGACTATGCGAAGTTTATCTACCTCATGCTTTATTGCCGCAAATTCAATTGGCAAAGGGTGACAATCGGGTATTACATCTGACGTTTTCTTGATCGCCAGTAATCCTGCCGCCCGTGAAAATTCAAACACATCTCCCTTGGGCACCCGCTTTTCCACGATCGCATCAATGGTTTCTTTTTTCGAAACAGTCAGGATCGCTTCAGCAACTGCTTTGCGAAGGCTATTTGACTTATGTGTGATGTTTACCATGATTATTTATTTACTTTCCATTGGGTAGACTGATCGGGAAATATCTCCCTGCCCCAGATGGGCAACTCAGCTTTCACTCTTTCTACGGTTTCATTGCAGGCTTCCATGGCTGCTTGCCGGTGTGCAGATGAAGTAAATACAAACAGGCAAACCTCCCCTGCAGCAATAGTCCCCAGGCTGTGGTATACATGCATGCAGGTCAATGAATATTTAGCAATAACTTCTTCCCGTACCTGATGCATTTTATCCAGCGCCATTTCTTCATAGGACGTGTATTCAATGGCCACGACCGGCTTATCATCTATCTTGTCGGCCCTTACCTGCCCAAGGAAAATTGCATGGGCACCAATATCCGTTTTCGACTGATGTTGTTGTATGCTGTTGGCTATGAAAGCCGGTGAAATGGGGCCTTCAATAAATATATTTTTTACTTTTCGTTCAGTCATAATTGTTAAGTCGATGCTATCAATACAATTAAAAGGTCAATATTCAAATACAAGCAAAGATGGTTTTAAAACGTTTTGTACTATACATAATTTAAATACATTACTAAGGCTTTCAAACTCTTTTAAATTTCCTTTTATTTATTTCTCCAGGCATCAGCAAAGGTTATCCCCCGGAATAAGGAGGCAGCAACGCTACGATACTTTCATCAGACAGGCTGGTCTTTCCCCGGATGATCTCTTTATTCACCGCCATAACATAGTTCAGTTTTGACAGCCCTGGAAATATTTCTTCCAGCTTTTCCTTTAAATCATCGGTATCCTTCATATCCTGAAAACTAAGTTCCTGTTTTATCAGGCTGCGCAACTGGCCAAAAGCTACTACATGTATCCTCATCACGAATCTTTAAGGCATAAAAGTAATGAACCCAGCTGAATTATGACAGATCGTAAACTGTGGGGCTAATATTATTTATCTTTATCAAAAGCTTTTATATGGCCAAAAATTCATCACAGCTGCTACCCCATCACGAGGCATTCATTGAAAAACAACACTTGTTTTTTGTCAGTACAGCGCCCCTAAAGGCTGATGGCCATGTGAATCTGTCGCCGAAGGGACTGGATAGCTTCCGGGTTCTGTCACCTACCCGTGTGGGTTATATGGACATCGTCGGCAGTGGAAATGAAACCTCCGCTCATCTACTCGAGAATGGGCGCATCACATTTATGTTTTGCGCTTTTGATGGACCACCTAATATTTTACGCCTGTATGGAAAGGGATTTGCCGTGTTGCCAGGTGATGAATCCTGGAATGAACTTTCTGCTCATTTTACCATACTACCAGCCACCCGGCAGATCATCGTGGCCGATATTTATGAAGTACAAACGTCCTGCGGCTATGGTGTACCGTATTATGCGTATACGGGTGAACGTGACCATG
>JAKQKY010000189.1 GCA_029560415.1 Bacteroidota bacterium
GGCGAACCGGCATAGCCACTCCTGTTAAGATGAAAAAGCCTTCGGTTGGGATATGATTTTTTAAAATTTTCAGCCAGCATTTTACTCCAGTAATGGCCATAAATATTATGCACTTCATCCGCAGCAAAAGGCCTGTTGAAACCCAGGTCTTTCAGGTTATGAAAAACTTCCTTAGGATGTTTTTCCGGCTCCCCGAGGTCGCCCCACCAGCCTTCTACACCATTGTCCATTTCATTTTTATATTTTCCCCAGAACCATTGTTGGGCATCTTTCCTGAATATGTCGATGATGCCGCCCTGCCCGAAATAAAAATCCTGCAATACAAAAGGTTTACCTGTTGAATCAGTTGCATGAAACTTTTTTGACGCATCATATTGAAGAGACGTATTCAATACAAATGGTTCGGTTATTAAAATAGTATTGATCTTTTGCTTTTTAAAATCAGTAATCATTTTTTTTGGATCGGGCCATGCTTTTTTATTTATCCAGCTTAAATTACCCATCGTGTTTTTAATACTGTCGCCAAACCAAAACAGGTCGAAAATGACCGCATCAAAAGGCATACTGTCTTTCAACATTTGTCCCATGATCTCCCGGGTTTGTTTTTCATCGCGGTAGCCAAACCGGCTCATAAAACTACCAAGGGCCCAACGGGGTGGGAGTGGCTGTGTACCTACCAGGCTATGATAGTTCTCCAGGATCTCTTCTGTATGTTTGCCAGGGATCACGTAAAAACTAAGTTCGCCGCTTCCAACTGTATATTCCAACACGCCAGGATCAGTTTTCCCGATATCAAGAAATCCTTTGGAAGGGTTGTCAAAAAAAATAGCATAGTTATGATTCGATAACACGAATGGCACACAAAAATTAAGCGCTTCGGCATTCAGGCTATAACCATAAGCAGGTGAATTGTTAAGTGGTAGTTTATAACCCCTGCGGTTTAAGGGAATGCTTCTTTCTCCTGTACCAAATATCATTTCGCCGGGTTTCAGGGAAAACCTGAACCCACGTGAATCTGAAGTGTATATGGTATTCAATAATGTTACATTTTCTTTATTGCCAAGGGTAAAAAGAATATTTTCTTCCAGCAGGCTGACAGAAGATCCATTTGGCCAGGATATTTTCGTGGATGCCTTATCGTTATGTAAGCTTGGTTCAGCCATGATATTTTTTGCCAGCACAGCATCAGAAACCTGTTCGTTCCGGTTGCTGCCTGCAGGGGTGAAAGTGGCTTTGATAACCTGGTGATCATAAAGACTAAAAACCCATTTGCCGGATTGTATCAATACTTCATAACTGTTTCCTGATCGCTTTGAAGATTTCAGGTAGGATGGTTGTGCAAAAATGCCGGTAGTTATTAATAAGCCCAGGAAGCCTAATGTTGATTTTCTGAATATTTTCATATGCGTAAAGTTATTTTAAAAAAGTTGAAACAGGCTTATTTTACAATGAGTTAGCAGGGATTTCTGGCCACTATTTTTTGCTGGGAATGGGGATGAGAATTGAGCATACCCATTTGCTTCATTTTATTTTTATCTGTATGGGATTTATTCTTTTTTTGGAGTTGTATAAAAATTAAATACATTTATGCAAACGATTGCATAAAATTGAGTCTCACCGTCACCATTGCTGATATTGCCCGTAAGCTGAACACTACTTCAGCAACCGTTTCCCGTGCATTAAATGACCATCCGGCCATTAGCGTAAAAACCAAGCAAAAGGTTTTAAAAGCCGCGGCTCAGTTGAATTACCGGCGCAATACGGTAGCATCTTCCCTTAGGTCTGGACAAACAGGTATCATCGGGGTGATAATACCCAGCGCAGAGATCAACTTCTTTGGCTCCGTGGTACATGGCATTGAAAGCATGGCCAACCAACATGGGTATAATATATTGATATACCAATCCAATGAATCATGGGAGCATGAACAAAAAGGGATAGAAACCTTTTTAAATGCCCGGGTAGATGGCATCATGGTTTCGATGGCAAAAGAAGCCAATGATTATGCTCATTTTATCAATGTAAAGAAAACGAAAACGCCGATCGTGTTTTTCGACAGGGCTCATGATGCGTTGAACATTGATGCAGTGGTGGTGGATGATCATAAAGCTGCCTTCATGGCTACAGAACATTTAATTAACAACGGTTATAAAAGGGTGGCTCACATTTCAGGGCCCCTTCACATTAATATATTTAAAGCTCGATTCCTGGGGTATAAAGATGCGCTTAAAAAGCATGGTATTGTGTATGATCCTAAACTATTGTTTAAGGGCGATGTGTCTATTTCATCCGGTGTACAGGCTATTGAAAAATTTCTACAATTACCAAATCCACCCGATGCCGTTTTTGCGGTAGAAGATTTTACAGCCCTGGGTGCCATGCAGGAATTGAAGCGACACCATGTATTGATACCTGGTGAATTTGGTGTCATCGGTTTTGCCAATGAGCGGTTTGGTGAATACATTACGCCATCCCTGTCTACGATCGATCAGCAAACGGTAAAAATGGGGGAGGAAGCTTTTACCCTACTTTATAAACTCATTGGTAATAAGGGGAAAAAAGAACTGGCCGTTCAAACAACCGTGCTTGAGCCGATCCCTGTTTATCGTGAATCGTCAGCAGGTAAAAAAAATAAGAAACAGTAAAATAATCCAGATGAAATTATATAGAATAGTCATTTCCGTTATGATCATAGGCATTGTGATCGCCTGCAAAAAATCGGGCACTTCTCAACCTGTGGTAACACCTCCAGTAGTCATCAACCCGGTAGATACGCCTGTGTTTGTTTTTGCCAAAGGTGCCGATGTAAGTTGGCTTACCCAGATGGAATCATCCGGGATAAAATTTTATTCTACAACCGGAGTACAAACAGAGTGTATGCAATTGCTCAAACAATCTGGCATGAATGCCATCCGCCTGCGGGTTTGGGTAAATCCTGCCAACGGCTGGAACAATACAGCTGATGTACTGGCCAAAGCCACCAGGGCAAAAAACCTTGGTATGAAAATACTTATCGACTTTCATTACAGTGATTCATGGGCCGATCCCG
>JAKQKY010000482.1 GCA_029560415.1 Bacteroidota bacterium
TTGCACAAAGGCCGTGGCGGATGGACCTGGTATACCGGATCTGCCGGATGGTTTTACCAATTGATCACAGAATGGTTTATTGGGATAAAAAAGAAAGGCAATACCATCTCATTTAATCCTTGCCTGCCGGAAGAATGGGAGGAAGTGAAAATTGATTACCGGCACAAGGATACTATTTATCATATCAGCTACCAGCAAAAAAAAGGCAACGGTAACACCCGGTTGTTACTAAACAAAGTGGAACAGGAGGATGATTTTATTACGCTGAAAGATGATGGTGCTGATTATGATGTAGAAGTTATTTTTTACAGTACAGCAACTGTAGGCAATACGGCAGCTGCATGGTAATTAACCGCAAGTAATAATACAGTGCATAAAAATAATGCTGTTCCCCGTTTACGCTAACGTTGTACAGTATGTTTTTATGCCATGAACATATTGGGTGAACACCAGGGACGGTGTTTACAATATTCAGGTTTAAGGTAAATTTTACCCAGTCCATCCTGCAGCCGCTTTTATAAAAGCAGCAGCTATCCTTATCTAAATCCACCAGCAACCTGACTGCCGCACGTGGTTCTGCATGTGCTGCATAGTTTTTTATGTGCCCGGAAATATTTTTTTAAGGTTATGATACCTGTATCATAAATATAAAAATTAACAACCAGACCCGGTTTTTGGCACAAAAAAGGAAATAGTTTAAATGACAAATGATAATTGTTATGGCTAAAAATGCAACCACACCGCTATCCAAAACGCCATCTGGTATCAGCGGGCTTGATGAAGTAACACAAGGCGGCCTACCAACCGGGAGACCCACACTGATCTGTGGAAGTGCCGGTTGCGGCAAGACTTTATTCGGCGTACAGTTTCTTGTAAAAGGCATACTTGACTACAATGAACCGGGGGTGTTTATGAGTTTTGAAGAAACTGTAAAAGACCTGTCCGTCAACGTTAGATCGCTTGGCTTTCCACTGGACAAACTGGTGGCTGAAAAAAAACTCCGCATTGATTATGTCAGGGTGGAGCGGTCTGAAATTGAAGAAACAGGCGAGTATGACCTCGAAGGTATTTTTATCCGGCTGAATCATGCCATTGACAGCATTGGTGCCAAACGGGTG
>JAKQKY010000484.1 GCA_029560415.1 Bacteroidota bacterium
GTAATGGCACCCTGCCAGATACCTGCAGAGGGACGGTCTGTAACCCAGGAGCTTTTAGCTGGCGGCATAACCCGGCTGATCACTTTCCAATGCACCAGGTCTGTGGAATGATAAATGGGCAGGTACGGTGTAAAATGAAAACTTGATCCGCAATGATAAAAGTCGTTTCCCACCTGCAACAGGGTAGGGTCGGGATGATCACCAGGTAATATAGGATTTACATAGGTATTTACACTGTTATAATTGTCGTCTGAATTTTCAGTGACTGCCTGTGCATACAACTTTGAAAATACACTCAGCATAGCAATGCTGACTAAGCAAATCATCCTGCGATAAGTAAATGTCATCTTTTATTTTTTTTTAACCTTAAATGCAATCGGTTGCATAAACAGGTCATAAGTGAGCATAAACATTTTTGTTGTCATTTCGATCAATTGCTGATAAAAGGGAGCACAGTTTGCACTTTGTTGCTACAACCCGATTTTAATGCGCCTGCTAAAAATTGACTGCCTTCAGTTTGAATATTATTTTAATTCAAGCACAACAACACTAAATGCTGGCAAGGTTATTTTTAATTCTTGCCCTGTAACTTTTGCATTGGTAAATGTTGCTGGTGCTACAGCATCAGGTTTGTCAAATGTGTTGTGGTTTTGCAGCTTTGAAGACTGCAATATCCGGCCGGTTACACTACCTGCTTTGATATTCCCCAGTTGAATTGTTATAGTTTGTTCTTTAGCGGCATCAATATTTACCAATGAAATATGAACTGCACCATTTTTATCTTTTGATGCGGATGCTGAAACGGCAGGTAGTTTTTTTCCGTCAAGTACATAGTCGCTGCTGACAACAGTAAGTGGCAGCATTAAAGCGTCATGGTGCACATTGTACATTTCCATTACATGGTAGGTGGGAGTTACGATCATTTTTTCTTCACTGGTTAATATTACCGCCTGCAACACATTGATGATCTGTGCCAGGTTGGCCATCTTAACCCTGTCGCAATGATTGTTG
>JAKQKY010000488.1 GCA_029560415.1 Bacteroidota bacterium
TTCCTGGGAAAAGAAAAGGAAACCCGGCGGTGGATATAAACTACCCGATACCATTTTCTCATCACAACCAACCCCTAACGATGACGAAGAATTGCGCCGGTTATTTTATGTTGCCCTTACCCGTGCCGAACAGCACCTATACATTTCCTTTAGTAAATTCAAAAATGATGGAAAGGAACTGGAACCTTCTATGTTCATCGCAGAAATTCAGCAGGCACAAAATGCCGTGGTTGAAAAAATGATCCTCGACGAACCTGTGCTCTCAACCTTTGCTGCACTTGGCTTCCAGGAAGCAGAAGCACCGGAGATCGAAAAAATAGAAGAAGCTTTCATTGGACGCATCCTGGATAAATTCGTGATGAATGTAACTGCACTGAACAACTACCTGAAATGCCCGCTGGAATTCTATTTCAAAAACCTGATACGCATTCCCTCACCTAAAAATGAAGCCACCGAATTTGGTTCTGCCGTTCACCATGCCCTGGAAAAATTATTCCGCACCATGCAGGATGATCCACAAAACCGTTTCCATTCGAAAGAATCATTCATCGATGATTTTGAATGGTATATGAAACGACACCGCGAAAGTTTTACAAAGGAACAATACGACCGCAGGATGGAATATGGCCATGAAGTATTGTCAAATTATTATGATACCTATATCAACCATTTCAACAAGATCGTATCCGTAGAACAAAACATTCGTGGTGTTCTGATACAGGATGTGCCGTTAAAAGGCAAGCTCGACAAACTAGAGTTCGATGGCAAATCGGTGAACGTAGTAGATTACAAAACCGGCGACCCCGATAAGGCCATTCCAAAAACAAAAGGCCCATCCGACAAAGAACCTAACGGTGGCGACTACTGGCGACAGGCCGTGTTTTATAAAATCCTGGTTGATAACTACCCGGCCAAAAACTGGAAAGTAGTGAGCACCGAATTTGATTTTATTGAACCCGATAAAAAGAAACATTACCGGAAAGAAAAAGTTGTCATTAACCCGGCAGACATAACAACCGTAACACAACAGATCGTAAGCACCTGGGAAAAAATTCAAAACAGGGATTTTTATACAGGCTGCGGCAAAGACGATTGTCATTGGTGCAATTTTGTAAAAACAAACAAACTCGCCATTGCCCTGCATGATGTGGTGGATGAAACAGAGGATTGATTGGCTAAATAGGGCAGATAAAAGACGGTACAAGTGTGATTTGCGCATTTTACCAATTCCTTTGTATTCTGAATGTACTTCACTTGCCTATTTGTAATAACTTCACGCCCTATTTTAGCTTTGATTTATTCTACATGAACAATAAAGTATTCCTGATCCTTGGCCTCTTGTGCTGCATATACGCAACGGTAACGTTTACCAGCGGTTGTGCCCAGATTGGTGCGCCAACAGGTGGTCCGCGTGATACACTCGTACCCATTCTCTTAAAGGCAAACCCGGAAAAAGATAAACTGAATTTTACCGGCAATAAGATCACCCTCAGCTTTAATGAATATATTGAAATAGACAACCTCCAGGAAAACCTGCTCGTATCACCATCGCCCAAAAACAATCCCGTGATCAACAGCAACCTGAAAACGATCACCATCAAATTAAAAGATACATTACGACCCAATACTACTTATAGCATCAATTTCGGCAACGCCATCAAAGACATCAATGAAGGCAATGTGCTGAAAAATTATACCTATACCTTTTCCACCGGAAACCATATCGATTCCTTAACGTTGGAAGGCAAGGTACAGATGGCTGAAACAGGCAAGATCGATAGTACATTACTGGTGTTCCTGTACAAAGACGCCCCCGATAGCGCCGTGCAAAACCGCAAACCCGATTACATCAGCCGCGTTAACGGTGAAGGACGATTCAGCTTCTCACACCTGCCTGCCGCTTCATTTAAAATATATGCATTGAAAGATGGCGATGGCGGAAAAACATACAATGCCAAAACCGAACCCTTTGCCTTTTATGATAACGATATCAACACTGCTTCGGTAAATGCGCCGGTCAACCTGTTTGCTTTTGCCGAAAAAAAGCCGGAAGCTAAAACACAGGATGTACCGAAATCCAGCGCTGATAAAAAAAAGGGAGCTGCCGAAAAAAAATTGAGGTATATCATCGCCAATGGATCTAAAAAACAAGACCTCCTCGAATCCTTTGATATTAATTTCAGCAGTCCGTTGAAAAAGTTTGATTCGCTCAACATCATCCTCAGCGATACCAATTACAAACCAATTGCGGGTACGCGTATCCGAATAGATAGTTCCCGGACAAAGATCAACATTCTCCCAACCTGGCAACCCGAAACCGACTATCGCCTTATTGTGATGAAAGATGCCATCGCCGATTCTTTGGGCAATACCCTGGAGAAAACAGACACCATTTTTTTTCAATCTAAAAAGATCGCGGATTATGGTACGGTTGTGCTTCGGTTCAAAAACATCGATCTCGCCAAACACCCGGTATTACTGTTCCTGGAAGGCGAATCAGTAAAAGCAACCTTCCCGGTAACCAGCACCGAATGGAGTAATAAAATGTTCATTCCCGGGGATTACGGCATCCGTATACTATACGATGAAAACAACAACGGCACCTGGGACCCCGGCAGTTATACAGATAAAAAACAACCCGAAAAAGCCATCAGCCTGCCACAAAAACTCTCTGTTCGGGCCGATTGGGACAATGAAAGAGATATCGTTTTAT
This sequence comes from Bacteroidota bacterium, assembly GCA_029560415.1. GTDB lineage: Bacteria > Bacteroidota > Bacteroidia > Chitinophagales > Chitinophagaceae > Ferruginibacter. The sequence goes on from JAKQKY010000488.1 coordinate 2,714, forward strand.
AATGATATAAAAAATTGAAGCAGGCCGTCATCGAAAACCGCCCACATTATTAATTACTAATTCTTAATTAAAAAAATCTCATATCCAATTATCTTTGCCTCATGATCTTTTCCTCCACACTTTTAGAAAATGCGGTCAACGAATTCGCCAAGCTTCCCGGTATCGGAAAAAAGACGGCATTACGACTCGTATTACATCTCATCAAACAGGATGTACAGGAAGTGCAATTCTTCAGTGAAGCCATTTCGGCTATGCGTGAACAGATCAAATTCTGCAAACGCTGCCATAATATTTCCGATAAAGAGCTTTGCAATATCTGCAGCAATCCCATGCGCAAGCAGGAAATGATCTGCGTGGTGGAAAATATCCGCGACGTGATCGCCATTGAAAGTACCCAGCAATTCAACGGGGTATATCATGTATTAGGCGGTATCATTTCGCCCCTCGATGGCATCGGTCCCGATCAACTCACCATCGATGCCCTTGTAGATCGGGTAAGCAGCGAACGCCCCCAGGAGATCATTTTTGCCCTCAACCCCAATATACAGGGCGATACCACGGTTTATTACATCGGCCGTAAACTAAAAGGCATTCCGGTTAAGATCACCACCATTGCCCGGGGCATCTCTTTTGGCGGCGAACTCGAATATGCCGATGAAATGACCCTGGCCAAGAGCATCAGCAACCGCATCCCCGTTGAAAATTATATCCAGGCCATTTCTTAACATTTTGATTTCCGACATTCTTGTTATAGCTTTGCAGTCAATGCAGGGGCGGATTTGTTTATTGTTCAAACCCCTGCCAGTATCGAAAAAATTGAACTAATAAACGAAATACATCTCCACCACTTCCCGGGATTTGAAAATCGTTTATCAGTTTTATTGATTGCACCAGCTTGTATAACCCGGCTCAGCATCGTTGTGTCTCCCGATAATAATCGGGACTTGTGCGGCAACGCTTTGGGGAACGGGTTTATTAAGCCTGCATCATCTGATCATTTTTAAATAACATGATATGAAAGATATCAAATCACAATTACAACAAAGGATCCTCATCATCGATGGCGCCATGGGCACCATGATCCAACGACATAAACTCGAAGAAGCCGATTACCGTGGCGAACGTTTTAAAGACTGGCATACCGACGTAAAAGGCAATAACGATCTGCTGAGCATCACCCAACCAGAGATCATTGTAGGTATTCATAAAGAGTACCTCGATGCAGGCGCCGACATCATCGAAACCAATACATTCAGCAGCACATCCATTGCCCAGGCCGATTACGATATGCAATCGATCGCCTATGAGCTCAATGTAGCTTCGGCTACCTGTGCCCGTAAGGCTGCGGATGAATATACAGCCAAAGATCCTTCCAAGCCAAGGTATGTTGCCGGTGCTATTGGTCCGTTGAATAAAACATTGTCTCTTTCGCCCGATGTAAACAATCCTGGTTTCAGGGCCGTTACCTTCGATGAAGTGGCGGCAGCTTATACAGAGCAGATCAAAGGACTTGTTGATGGCGGGGTTGATATCCTGCTCATCGAAACCATATTCGATACCCTGAATGCAAAGGCCGCTATTTATGCGATAAAAAATTATTTCCGCGAAACCGGGAAGGAATTGCCGGTTATGATCAGTGGTACCATCACCGATGCCAGCGGGCGTACGCTGAGCGGACAAACACTGGAAGCTTTTTATATTTCGGTGATGCACGCCAACCCATTGAGCATCGGGCTAAACTGTGCACTTGGTGCCAGCGAAATGAGGCCGCATATTGAAGAGCTATCGGCCATGGCTAACTGCTATACATCGGCCTACCCGAATGCGGGTTTACCAAATGCGTTTGGTGAATATGATGAACAGCCTCATGAAACGGCACACATCATTGAAGAGTGGGCACGCGAAGGTTTTGTAAATATTGTGGGTGGCTGCTGTGGAACAACGCCTGATCATATCAGGCATATCGCCCAGGAAGTGGCCAAATTCAAACCGAGGGAATTACCGGTGGTGGAAGAGGTTTAAACGTTTTGATTTATGGGATTTTCACTATATAACCATTCTATGATTGTTTAATTTGTCGGGAATTAACATCATACGTTAAATGGATAATATAAATACCCTTACAGAACTAATTTTAAAATATGCATATAAAGTGCACTCAGCATTAGGACCTGGATTGTTAGAATCGTCATATAAAGAATGCTTATTTTATGAATTAAAGAAAAACGGCGTTTTTGTGGAAAAGGAAAAGGCAATGCCTTTGTTTTATGAAGAGATTAAAATGAATATTGGTTATAGAATTGATTTGATGGCAGATCATAAAGTAATAGTAGAAATCAAATGTGTTGAATGCTTTACCGATGTTCATGTTGCACAAATTATTACTTATTTAAAACTTTCTGGCTGCAGAGTAGGATTGCTATTAAATTTTAAAACGAGTAGTTTAAAATATGGAATAAAAAGAATTGTGATTTGAGAAATTCGATATTAACCACAGAGGTAAAGGAGTTTGTCACAGAGGTTCACAGAGAACAAGTACATAAAAGTAAGTATTAAAACTCTGTGACTAACTCTGTGAAACTCTGTGGTAAAAATAGAGCTAAATTAAAATGAACATGACTACTATCCATCCATACTTACGCCTCAGTGGTCTCGAACCACTGATCGTTCGTCCAGAAACCAACTTTGTAAATGTTGGTGAACGTACCAATGTAACCGGTAGCAAGAAATTTGCCCGGCTCATACGGGAAGGACTTTATGAAGAAGCCCTGTCGGTTGCCCGTCAACAGGTAGAGAATGGCGC
>JAKQKY010000197.1 GCA_029560415.1 Bacteroidota bacterium
CCTTTGTCATCTTCCTTGAAAGTTCATTGGAAGACATGGCCACCATGTATCCTACTACCATGACCGAACTGGAAAAGATCAGCGGCGTGAGCAAGGGTAAGGCAATTCGGTATGGCAAACCTTTCCTGGATGTGATCACTACCTATGTAGAAGAAAATGATGTGGTTCGTCCCGATGATTTTGTGATGAAGAGTGTTGTGAACAGGAACAATAACAAGATATTCATCATTCAGAATGTAGATAAGAAGATACCATTGGAAACCATTGCAAAAAATAAAGACCTTAAAATAGATGAGCTGCTGGAAGAAATGGAAACCATTGTGGCCAGCGGTACCAAACTCAACCTTAATTATGCCATCAATGATATGGTGGATGAATACGAGCAGGAAGAGATCATCGATTATTTCAAAAGCTGCGAAACATCATCCTTACAAGTAGCCCAGGAAGAACTGGCCGATAGTAATTTCAATTGGGAACAATTAAAACTGATGCGGATCAAATTCCTCTGCGAGTTTGGAAATTAATAACAGCCTTTACGGTCATGAATACACGCCTTCTTACACAGAAGGCTTTTTTCATTATAATAATTTAATATCCTTACCCAACAATCCTTGCATACATTTGTTACTCATCTCAAAAATAAATTCCTAATGATAGCAACAAAAGCATTTGCTACGCCTGCACCCGATGCAGACCTGGCCCCCTTCCAGATAGAACGCCGCAACCCCGGCCCACATGATGTTCAGATAGAAATTCTGTACTGTGGAGTTTGCCATTCCGATATTCACCAGGCCCGCAATGAGTGGGGCAACTCCATCTATCCCATGGTACCTGGCCATGAAATTGTAGGAAGGGTAACAGCCATTGGTGATCATGTGAAAAATTTTAAGGTTGGTGAACTGGCCGGTGTTGGTTGCATAGTAGATTCTTGTCGCACCTGCAGCCAGTGTTCAGCAGGCGAAGAACAATATTGCGAAAATGGAATGACCGGCACTTATAACAGCATTGGTAAAGATGGGTTACCAACTTACGGCGGATATTCAACACAGGTAGTTGTAGATGAAAAATACACTTTACATGTTTCTGAAAAACTGGACCTGAAAGGTGTAGCACCATTATTGTGCGCAGGCATCACCACATATTCGCCATTGCGTCATTGGAAAGTGAGCAAAGGACAACAGGTTGCCATTGTAGGGCTGGGTGGTTTAGGCCACATGGGTGTTAAGCTGGCTGCTGCCATGGGAGCAGAGGTAACCGTGTTAAGTACTTCCGATAGTAAAGAAGCTGATTCAAAAAGACTTGGCGCAACGCATTTCGTGAATACAAAGAAAGAAGGAAGTATGGATGCGCTGAAAAATCGCTTCGACTTTATACTCAATACCGTTTCTGCGCCTAACAGTTACGACCAGTTTTTGCCATTGCTGAAAACAGATGGCGCCATGGTACTGGTAGGAGCTCCACCAGAACCATCTGCGATAACCGGTTTTAACCTGATAATGCAACGTCGCACGATCGCCGGTTCATTGATCGGTGGCATCCGCGAAACACAGGAAATGCTTGATTTCTGTGCCGAACACAATATCACCAGTGATGTAGAGATCATCCCGATGAGTCAAATAAACGAGGCATACGACCGGATCATGAAAGGCGATGTGAAGTACAGGTTTGTAATTGATATTGCCAGCCTGAAAGATTAATTCAGAGAATAGATTTATGGTAAGGAATGCAAGAAATCATGTTTTTTGTTTAACTGATCCATATATCTTTTCTAAAAAACTTTCTTATTCACCAAAATCCCCGTATTTTTGCTGCCCCAAAAGGGAAGGAAGGTGCGGTAGCTCAGTTGGTAGAGCAATGGACTGAAAATCCATGTGTCGCCGGTTCAATCCCGGCCCACACCACAAAAAGCCCCTGTAAGTTTATTGCTTACAGGGGTTTTGCTTTTGAGCTGCTCAATTATAATAAGACATTGCTGATCACTCCATTTGATCAACTTAACATTCTATAAAGAATACCGCAAAGAATGATGACAAAAAAGCTTGTGTAAATAAGTTTGTTGTTCCTCGCCAGCCAGTTGGGCAGAAAAATGTCAAAGTTGTCTTTCGTCGAATCGGAATATTTGCGGGCCATGATGGTCAGCGGGCACATCTTTTTAAACATTAGTAACACGATCCCTTCCCCGATAATGGCAGCAACACCAAGCCATACATAAATATCAATTTGATCTATGATGACCGCATAAGCCATATAGCCCAATACAACGTTGAAAAAAATCCAGATGATCGTATGAATGATCTTAATCCTGAGAAGATTTGATGTCATTTTATTCAATAAAAATGTCTTTGAGCTTGTTCGTCAATTAGTTTATAATGCACATACTTGCATTCATTATTTTATCTTACCAGGAACCCTTCCACCGGCCGTCTTAAAGTAACCGGTTTGGGATATTCCTTTAGATAACCTGTTCGCAGGATAAATTGAACCGGTTCGTTTATGCCAATGGATCGGTTTAATGATTGGTTAGTGGCGGCCTCTTCTAATATTTGCGTCATGGGATGAATCGCAATATTTCTTTCGCGTATTTTTAAAAAAAGCCGTTGCATGCGTTTGCCTGTTTCCAGTAAGCTGATGAGTGATTGATCTTTGCTCGTGATCAATAACCATCCCGCCGATTGGGAAACCTGCTTCACCACTTTATCAATACTTTGTTCCCGGAAACTTTTTTTCATCACCTGTTCTTTGCCATAAAAGTTACGCAGGTACCAGCCGGGTATGCCCTCGATCTCCATTCCTGCAAGTGTTAATCCATCCAAATGAGCAGCCGCATCTTTGCTCGAAAATCGGATCCAATTTGCCAGTTCTGTTTGTGCAGCCTCACGGTAGGCCTGTATCCTGTTCGATTCAATCGTTTGTTCATTGAGCCACTGGTGCTCCTTCGCGGTATTGGGGATGTAGTGAATGAACCCGGAATCCTCCGCGGTGAGAAAAATTTTATCCTGCTCCTTTAAAACATTATTCAAATAATTGGACCTAACGGTTCTGCGTAGTTGTATTTTTTTAATAACGGGATTGCTGGTCTTTCCTGTTCGCCTGAGGATAACATCCATTACATTTTCATCCTGGTTGCTCCCTGCTAATAAAGTAAACACACAATCATAACCAAGGCTGCCGGCCGCATATTCCAGGTTCTGAAGAAAAGTGCCGATGGATAGTATGGTTTCTCTTTGTGTTGGATCCACAGCAGGAAGCCAACGGCTTTTATCATTTCCGATGATCCAGTGATAAGGTTCAATATATCGTACAAACCATGGTTGGGTATTGTGGCCACTGGGGGCCAGTGAAGCGAGGTATAAAATTTCTCTTTCATCCGGTCGGAGTAATATTTTGCTTGAATCCTGATGATCTTGAGCTGCTCTTACCAGGTTATGCTTATCACTCAGCAGGTAAGCGGCAGCCGCCCCGATTGCTATCGACCCCCCGGCGATCGTAATGAATTTTCGTCTGTTCATACCCACCTGTTATAAAAGGTATCTAAAGTTAAGCATATTGTATGCTGCCTTATCCGGGTATGACAACAATCAGATCTTATACAGCTGTCAATTTGTGCCCGGAAAGTTTTCCAAACATTTATTTCATATTCTGGTCTTTTTTTCTCAATTTGCTAAAAATATTAGCAATGAATACTTCTATTAACAGGCCGGAAGTGGAGATCTTACATTGCGCATCAGTAAACCCGGTGCTCACAAGGTATTATGATGGCTGTATCCCGGCCGGCTTCCCTTCTCCCGCAGCCGATTACCTGGTGGAAGACATTGACCTCAATAAATATCTCTGCCCGAGACCCACCTCGACCTATATTGTAAGAGTCACCGGCGATTCTATGAACAATGCGTGTATCCCGGAAGATTCGCTGCTCGTGGTTGATCGTTCCATTAGCCCGGTAACCAATATGGTAATTGTTGCTGTAATCAACAATGAATTCACTGTAAAGCGTTTTATCAAAAACAGCAGCGGCATCCGCCTGATGCCGGATAGTAAAAATGCAAGGTGGCAACCCATCCCCATCACCGCCGATATGGAATTCAAAGTTTGGGGCGTGGTTACGCAGATAATCATCAATGGATTAAAAGTTTAACCATGATCGCCCTGGTGGATTGTAATAATTTTTATGCTTCCTGCGAAAGGTTATTCAATCCATCGCTTGAAGGAAAGCCTCTCGTGGTACTCAGCAACAATGACGGTTGCGTGATCTCCCGCAGCAACGAAGCCAAAGCCCTCGGCATCCGCATGGGCGAACCCGCCTTCATGATGGATGCCTTCCTGCAACTGCACAATATTTATGTTTTCTCATCAAACTATACCCTCTATGGAAGCATCAGTAACCGCGTGATGCAGGCGCTGCATGTTTTTTCTCCGCAGGTGGAAACTTATTCCATTGATGAAGCCTTCCTGCAACTGCAGGTTTCATCTGCAGAAGCACTTGATCAATTGGCTGCCCTCATCAGCAATCACATCGGTTCACAGGTAGGCATTCCCGTTAGTATCGGCATAGCACCCACGAAAACACTGGCCAAGATGGCCAACCGCTATGCAAAAAAAGAAAAAACAAACAAGGGCATCTTTGTAGCATCATCCCCATCCCAGGTTCAAACCCTTCTTCAAAACACGGCCATTGACGATATCTGGGGCATTGGCAGCCAACACCAAAAACGACTCACACAGCAAAATATCCTTACCGCGGCCGACCTGCTGAAACTTCCCGAACCCTGGATCAGGAAAAACCTGACCGTCACCGGTCTTCGAATGGTAAATGAATTGAAAGGCATTGTCAGCGTGGACTGGGAAGATATACCGCCTCCCAAAAAAGGGATTTGCATCGCCAGGTCATTCGGACAATTGCTCACTAAAAAAGAAGACATCAAAGAGGCGCTTGCCAACTATGCCAATGATTGTGCCGTTAAATTAAGACAGCAGCGATCGCAGGCCTGCATGATACAGGTGTTCATACAAACCAATACACACCGTACACAGGACAAACAATATTTTCGATCCGTCAACATACCGTTGCCGGTTGCCAGCAACGATAGCAGCACCATCATTGCAGCCGCATTAAAAGGATTGGATATTATTTACCGGAAAGGGTTTAATTTTAAAAAGGTTGGCATCATGGCATTAGAGCTTGTAGCAGATACAGAAACACAAATGGGAATGTTTGATCTTTATGATCACCAAAAAAGCGCAGGGCTGATGAAAGTTTTCGACCAGATAAACAACCGGTACGAGAAAGGAAAGATCAGGTTTGCCGTGCAGGGATATAGTAAAAAGTGGAAATTACGGCAACATAACCTGTCTCCATGCTATACAACCGATATCAGGCAGGTGCTATGTATCAAAAATTAGTGACTGATACTGTTTACCGGCATACATTGCACACTAAAAATCGATTATGGAATTTGGTATGATCCCATATGATGGGTTAACAAAGGAAGATTTTATGTTGCCCGAAACGGAGCAGCCTTTTTTACCTGGAAATAAAAACAATGCGCCCTTATTCTGTTTAGGCTTATCGAAGTGGACCTATAAAGAAGAGGAGAAGAAAAAGAACAGTCCATACCCTCAGCCTGGCACTCTACCATACTATGCTAAACATTTCAACGCAATAGAATTAAATGCAACCCATTATGAAATTCCTTCAGCAGATAAGATCACGAAATGGAGACAATCAGTAGAAGATAGCAATTTTCAATTTTGTCCGAAATGGTATAAAGGCATTTCACATGCGGGCAAAGTAGATCTGCATAAAACAGGTCTTGCCAAACAGTTTCTCCAGTCGATGGAA
>JAKQKY010000020.1 GCA_029560415.1 Bacteroidota bacterium
TCATGAAGGAACACCTGTTGCCATTGGTAAAAAAACCATCATTTATGGAGGTGGTAAACTGGCTATGTATCTCTCGAGGGTAATTAAGCGACTTGGGTCTGAACCGTTGCTATTGTATCCTGGCGACAGAAAACTAATGCCGGCTTATGATTTTGAAGCAGACGATGCCATTGCAGAAGGTGTAGATATCCGCTTCTTACGAAGCATTCATTCCATCGAACATAAACAATGCAAGATCGAAATCATGCAGGTTGAAAAAAATAAACTGGTGGGCACAGGCCAATTTGAAAACATAGAAGCAGACTCGATCCTGCTTGCACTAGGCCAGGATGCAGATACAGCCTTCTTATCGAATGTGCCGGAAATACGAAGCAATGAAGATGGCACGCTGGTATTGAATGCAGAAAGAATGACCGGGCTTGATGGCGTATTTGCAGGAGGTGATATCATCCGTGGAGAACGCAGCGCAACGATCGCTATTGGTCATGGAAAGAAAGCTGCCAAATATATCGATGCATATTTAACGGGTACAACCTTTCAAAGACCAGAAAAACATCCTACAGCAGGATACCGGAAATTACACATGTGGTATAAAACGTATGCCCCATTAAAACCACAGGATAAGCTTTTGCCGCAGGTGGCCATACAGAGCTTTGAAGAAGTCGTGCAAGGTTTACCAGAAAAAGAAGCTCGGTATGAAGCACAGCGTTGCCTTAGTTGCGGCAATTGTTTTGAATGCGATGGTTGTTTTGGTGCTTGTCCCGAAGATGCCATTATAAAACTCGGACCTGGTAAAGGTTACCACTTTGATTATGATGCTTGTACCGGTTGTGCCGTTTGTTACGAACAATGCCCTTGCCATGCCATTGAAATGATTCCAGAACCAATTAATTCTACTTCCGATGCCGGCCAATAATAAAATAATAGCCACCATAGATGGAAATGAAGCTGCTGCGTTTGTGGCTTACCGTGTGAATGAGGTTTGTGCCATCTACCCCATCACTCCATCATCAACCATGGCCGAACTCGCTGATGAGTGGAGTTCAAAATCTGTAAAAAATGTTTGGGGAAATGTTCCCGAAGTGATAGAAATGCAAAGTGAAGGCGGCGCCGCAGGTACTGTCCATGGCGCCTTGCAAACAGGAGCGCTTACCACAACCTTTACTGCATCACAAGGCTTGATGCTGATGCTGCCTAATATGTATAAGATCGCCGGTGAACTAACGGCTACGGTATTTCATGTAGCGGCAAGATCATTGGCTGCCCAGGGCTTATCTATTTTCGGCGATCACCAGGATGTAATGGCAGCCCGTACAACCGGTTTTGCCATGCTTGGTTCGGCCAGTGTACAGGAAGCGCATGACTTTGCGTTGATTGCACAGGCAGCAACCTTGCAATCCCGCATACCATTTATACATTTCTTCGATGGGTTCAGAACATCACATGAAGTGAATAAGCTTGAAATGCTGACAGATGAACAGATCAAAAAAATGATCCCCGATGAACTCGTATTTGCTCATCGCAAACGAGGCTTGAACCCGGATCATCCTTTTATCAGGGGAACCGCACAAAACCCGGATGTGTATTTCCAGGGAAGAGAAACCGTAAACCAATATTATGATCGTACACCTGGCATTGTAGAAAACTGCATGAAGGACTTTGCTTTAATGACCGGCAGAAAATATACTTTATTTGAATATAACGGTGCCGCTGATGCGAAGTATGTAACCATCATTATGGGATCGGGTGGCGAAACAGTTGCAGAAACGGTAAAAGCGATGAATGAAGCAGGTGAAAAAACTGGTGTTATCCAGGTTCGACTCTTCCGTCCATTCTCTACAGAACACCTCTTACAAGCTTTACCAAAAACCGTTGAATCTATTGCAGTGCTGGACCGCACCAAAGAATCGGGCGCTATAGGTGAACCCCTTTACCAGGATGTGGTAGCATCGCTTGTGGAAGGTTTACAACAAGGAAAATTATCATCGCTTCCCAATATCATTGGAGGGCGCTATGGCCTTTCATCCAAAGAATTTACACCCGCTATGGTGAAAGGTATATATGATGAAATGAAGGGAACGAACCATGAAGGTAATCCGAAGAATCATTTTACCATCGGGATCAATGATGATGTGACCCATACAAGTTTATCTTATGACGATGGTTATTCCCTGAATGAATCAACCTGGACACAAGCTTTATTCTTTGGTTTAGGCGCTGATGGCACCGTAGGAGCCAATAAGAACAGCATCAAGATCATTGGAGAGAATACCGATCTGTATGCACAGGGATATTTTGTGTATGATTCAAAAAAATCTGGTGCCAGAACGGTATCTCATTTACGTTTTGGAAAGGATCCCATCAAAGCGCCTTACCTGATCACAAAAGCCGATTTCATTGCCTGTCACCAATTCAACTTCACTGAAAAAATTGAGATGCTGCCCTTCATCAAACAAGGCGGTATCTTTTTACTGAACAGTCCTTATTCAAAAGACTTAGTGTGGGATGAATTGCCGGGAACTGTACAGCAACAGATCATCGACAAAAAATGTAGCTTTTATGTAATTGATGCCAGCACGGTAGCAAGAGATACTGGCATGAATGGTAGGATCAACACCATTATGCAGACATGCTTTTTTGCATTGAGCGGTGTACTACCTAAAGAAGAAGCTATTGAACAGATCAAGCATGCCATTGAAAAAACCTATTCGAAAAAAGGACAGGCCGTGGTAGAGCAGAATTTCCTGGCAGTAGATGCTACCCTGGCGCATTTATTTGAGGTAACGGTACCGGCTACCTCCAGTTCTGTTTCCGAGATGCTGATGGTGGTGCCAGCAGAAGCCCCGGCATTTGTGCAGGAAATAACAGCCAAAATGCTATCCGGCCATGGCGATGAACTTCCGGTTAGCAGTATGCCAATAGATGGTACCTATCCCAGCGGTACAACACAATGGGAAAAAAGAAATATTGCCGACCAGGTACCCTTATGGGAACCAGAAACCTGTATTCAATGTGGTAACTGTGCATATGTTTGTCCTCACAGTGTGATCAGGGCCAAATTTTATCATGAAGACTTTTTGAAGAAGGCACCGGAAGGATTTCAATCGGCCCCGATCAATTCCCGTGGATTTCCCGAAACAAAATACAGCCTGCAGGTATATGCTGAAGATTGTACCGGCTGCCAGTTATGTGTAGACGCTTGTCCAGCCATCAACCCGCTCAACAGGTCTTTAAAAGCCATCAACATGGCCGAGAAAGAACCCATCCTGGAACAGGCTAAAGAACATATTGCCTTTTTTGAAGACCTGCCATGGAATAACCGTTCTGAAATTAATTTCTCAACTGTACACGGTGCACAATTCATGGAACCACTCTTTGAATTTTCCGGAGCCTGTGCCGGATGTGGTGAGACACCGTATTTAAAATTATTGTCACAATTATTTGGTGATCGCTTATTGGTTGCCAACGCTACCGGATGTTCGTCCATTTATGGAGGCAACTTGCCGACCACGCCGTGGACCACCAACAAGCTGGGACAAGGTCCCGCCTGGTCGAATTCACTTTTTGAAGACAATGCTGAATTCGGTTTAGGCATGCGCATATCAGCAGATCAACAGCTTTCCATTGCATGCCAACTATTGGAAAAACTCAAACCCCAACTGGGCGACACTTTTGTAAATGAGATCATTCATGCGCCACAGGAACAGGAATCGGAGATCGCTGCACAACGGGAACGGGTAACCGAATTAAAATCGAAACTGGCCACCATGGATGATGACGCTGCCAGGCATTTACTGACCGTATGTGAGCAATTGGTTCATCGCAGTGTTTGGCTGGTTGGCGGAGACGGCTGGGCCTATGATATTGGATATGGCGGGCTCGATCATGCCCTGGCCAGTGGAAAAAACATCAATATACTTGTCCTCGATACAGAAGTGTACAGCAATACAGGAGGACAAAGTTCAAAAGCTACCCCAACCGCAGCCTCTGCAAAATTTGCTTCTGCGGGTAAGAAGGGTGGTAAAAAAGACCTCGCTATGCAGGCGGTATCCTACGGCAATGTATATGTAGCGAGGATCGCCTTTGGGGCCAATCCGCAACAAACGATGCTGGCCATGAGAGAAGCGGAAGCCTATGATGGTCCTTCACTCATCCTTGCATACAGTCACTGCATTGCACATGGATATGATCTGAAAGATGGGCTGACACAGCAGAAAAATGCAGTCGACAGCGCTTACTGGCCATTGATGCGATACAATCCCGTATTAAGAAAGAAAAAACAAAATCCATTTATACTAGATTCCACCCGTCCGAAAATACCATTAAAAACATTTGCGTATAAGGAGTTACGTTATAAAATGCTCACGCAAACAAACCCTGTTGAAGCAGAAGAACTGATGGTACTGGCGCAGGAAATGGTGAACCTGCGATGGAAGAACTATGAAGAGCTGGCTACAAAAACGGCCAGTGATTTTGTTCCGATTGCATAAACTAAAATGTCTTTTATGGACCTGCGTACACATTACATGGGATTGGAGCTCAGCTCTCCCATCGTGGTTTCTGCCTGCACTTTATCTGAAGAAGTGAGTAACATCGTACAGATGGAAGATTCCGGGGCCGGGGCTGTTGTGCTGTTTTCTCTTTTTGAAGAACAATTGAAAAAGGAAGCGGCCCAGTATGAATCCATTGTTAGTTCCACGAATAATCTATTTGCTGAAGCCAGTGACTTCTTTCCTGAATTAGACCTCTATCATAAAGGTTCTCTTCAATACCTCGAAACCATCCGCAAAGCGAAAGAAAAAGTAAAGATTCCCATCATTGCCAGTCTCAACGGCATCACCAATGAAGGATGGATCAGTTATGCAAAGCAGATGGAACAGGCTGGTGCTGATGGACTGGAAATTAACATCTTCTTTATCCCTGGTGATATCAACCTGTCAACTTCGGCTGTGGAGTACCGTTATCTCAACATCATCGATGAGATAAAATCAACGGTAAAAATTCCGGTAGCCGTTAAACTAAATCCATATTTCAGTGCTTTGGGCAATATGGCAAAACGCATGCATGATTATGGTGCAGATGCATTGGTTTTATTTAACCGTTTTTACCAACCCGATTTCGACATCAATAAACTGGTGCTTCAACACGAACTTCAGTTCAGTGAATCATCCGAAATAAAACTTCCCTTATTGTGGATAGCTCTCCTGTATGGCCGCATCCCAATTTCATTGGCGGCAACTACTGGTGTGCAAAGTTCCATTGAAGTGATCAAGTATGTTTTGGCCGGGGCCGATATTGCTATGACGGCATCTGCCCTTTACAAAAATGGCATCGGTTACATTAAAACCATGAATAAAGAACTCGAATCCTGGATGATGGTGAAGGAGTTTGAGAGCATCTCTTCGTTTAAAGGCATCATGAGTCAGCAGCACATTTCTGATCCTACTTTTTACGAAAGGGCAAATTATATCAGGATACTGGAGAGCAGGCGTTAAGAAAATCCTTTTAAAATATTTAAAATAAATAGGATAAAGCGTTACTCGTAATAAGGCTTCTCATCTTGTGAAACAGTTTCCTGCTGCTTCCAATAAGCGAGTGTAACAACATGTTTATCGGGTGTATGCAACATCCTGCCAAAGATGGCATTGATTGGATTGAAGGTATAATCTGTAACACCAACCGTAAATGTTTCAGGCGCAACGGGCGCAGGGGCAGCCGGTGGTGCTTCAGAACCCTCTTCCACTTTTACCGGTGCTGCCGCAGCTTTGGGTGGTGGAGAAGCTACGATCATTACGGTATAGCGATTATATTCGAGCAATGACTTAAGAAACACAGCTCGTGCTGCAGAAACATTTTTTTCTACGATACCACATTTAACGCCGTCTAATTCTTCAAATTCATGATTCTTATTGATGGCCATCGTTTATTCTTTTATAAAAATGAAATCTTACTATACATTGATGTCAGCTACTCAATCAGGCTGACGCTTGAATATAATCATAGATCCAGCTTAATAAACCTACCAGTACAATGGCGATCCCGCAAATGATCAAAGCTATTTTCGTAGAAGGCTCCAGGTTTACTTTTTCAATCGGGTTGTCATTTTTATCCATGAAAACCGCCCTAACTACTTTCAGGTAATAATACAATGATACAATCATGTTCAATGCCGCAATGGTTATGAACATATAACTTCCTTTTGTTGCTCCTGCAGTGATCAAGAATAATTTTCCGAAAAAACCGGCCGTTGGCGGAATACCCGCGAGTGAAAATAAGGACAAGGCAAGAATCCAACTTAGGAATGGATTGTGCTGATACAATCCTTTGTAATCCTCAATACGTTCTTTACCCGATTTGGAAGCAATGGCAGCAGCAACACCAAATGCAGCCAGGTTTGAAAAGGTATATATCAGTAAAAAATATACAACGGCCGTGGTGCCTGCTGTACTGTTTGCACTTAAACCAACCAAAATAAAACCCACCTGGGCAATGGAAGAAAATGCCAGGAATCGTTTAATGTTTTGCTGACGTAATGCAAATAAATTTCCGATGATCATTGTAGCAATCGATAATACCACGATGAGATGATACCATACATCCTGAACAGGCTGAAACGTTTTATATAAAACCGTGAGGAATATAAACGCAACAGATCCTTTAGAGATCACTGACAAAAATGAAGTGGTGGCAAAAGGAGCGCCTTCATATACATCGGCCGTCCATAAATGAAATGGAACAATGGATAATTTAAAGGCGAATGCCGTAAACAGGAATATGAATACCATGATCAGCAATGGGCTGTGATCCAATAAAGCAGGGAGATCTGCAAAACTGATGGTTCCGGTAATCCCATACAATAAGGATATGCCGAATAATAAAATACCCGATGAAAAGGCAGAAGACAGGATCATTTTCATCGCCGCTTCGGAAGAGCGCTTTTTCTCCAGGTCGAAATTGGCCATGGCCGCAACCGGTATGGTGGCCATTTCCAGTGCCAAAAAGAAGATGAGCAGGTTACCGCTCGAGATCATGAAGAACATACCCAGCAATGCTGCTAACATCAACATAAAAAATTCGGGCATGTGTTCGCTTTTCTTAAACCAATCGGCAAACAACAATGAAATCAGATAAACACCAAGGTTCAACAGGTTCTTTTGTAAAACGATGAGCGCTGTGCTGGTGAACATTCCATCAAACAAACTCCCTTCCTGGTTTCCAAAAAAACCAGCCAGGAAATTACCCAGCAATAGGAACTGGATAATGGGCAGTAAGTTTTCATTACGGATGCCTTTTCCAATTTTTATAAATAACAATAAAAACAGGATGCCGGTCACCAGCAACTCGCTTTTCATTAATATGAGGAAGTCGTTCAACATAATATTTTTAAGTATCAAACCAATGTACAGTCATACTGTACAACCGTCAATCTTTTATTTTCCGGCAGCATTAATCTTATTCATGATGATCTCTGCACCCGGGCTTACCAGGTCGTTGAGCCAGAACGGTGCAAGCCCAATGGCCAATATCCCGATGATCAATACGATGGCAGCCATTTTCTCATTCCAGGTTGCATCGGTTAAAGATTCATATCCTGCTTTCAATGGTCCCATGGCTGTTTGACCAATCGCTCTTAGGATATACACCGCCGTTACTACGATCGACATACAGGCAGCGACAGTAGCAATGCGGTGAAAATTATCAGCATGCTCCCAGGAGCCCATGAAGATGGTCATCTCAGCCACAAAACCGCTGAGCCCGGGCAAGCCAAGTGAACACAATCCAACCAGGAACAATACTGTACT
The DNA here is from genome assembly GCA_029560415.1 of Bacteroidota bacterium. Lineage (GTDB taxonomy): Bacteria > Bacteroidota > Bacteroidia > Chitinophagales > Chitinophagaceae > Ferruginibacter. Next base: position 7,803 of record JAKQKY010000020.1, read on the forward strand.
TATAAAAGGCATCACTTTCAACAAACCTCCCATTTCTTTTACCTGCCGGGTATGCGTTCGCTCATAGATCATGCCTATCACAGCAAAGAAAAGGGCTGTCATCAGGCCATGAGACACCATCTGC
>JAKQKY010000022.1 GCA_029560415.1 Bacteroidota bacterium
GAAAAGATCAAGGAACAACTGGCCGGTATGAACATCCTGGTAGAAAGCTGGGGTGGTAAATTCCAGAGCCAGGAGATCAGTGCTAAAAAAGGACTGAACATCGACCTGCTCCTTGAAAAAATATTGCTCGAAACTGATATACTCGAACTAAAGGCCAACCCCGACCGCCAGGCACAGGGAACCATCATTGAAGCATCGCTCGATAAGGGCCGCGGATTTGTGGCTACTATACTTGTGCAAAACGGAACGCTTCGCCAGGGTGATATGATCGTATCGGGCCAGCATTTTGGTAAGGTGAAAGCCATGTACAATGAACGTAACCAACGCATCGAAGTTGCGCCGCCTTCTACACCGGTACTCATTCTCGGTTTGAACGGTGCGCCACAGGCTGGTGAAACATTCAAAGTATTTGAGAACGAAGCCGACGCCAGGGAAACTGCGTATAAGCGTGGGCAGATCCTTCGTGAACAGGGTATCCGTGCTAAAAAACACATTACCCTCGATGAGATCGGTCGCAGGCTGGCACTTGGAAACTTTAAAGAACTCAATGTTATCATCAAAGGTGACGTGGATGGTTCTGTGGAAGCCCTCAGTGATTCATTGCAGAAATTAAGTACAGAAGAGATCGTGGTGAAAGTGATTCATAAAGCGGTGGGTGCCATTACCGAAAGTGATGTTACCCTTGCGAATGCATCGGATGCGATTATCATCGGCTTTAACGTTCGTCCTTCTATGCAGGCCAACAGGCTGGCAGAAAGCGAATCGATCGAGATCAAATTATACTCTATCATCTATAACGCCATCGAAGAGATCAAGAGTGCGATGGAAGGGATGCTTGAACCAGGCGTGGAAGATAAGATCCTTGCCAACGTGGAGATCAGGGAAACCTACAAGTTTGATAAGGCCACTGTGGCGGGTTGTTTTGTACTCGACGGAAAAATTTCGAGGAACAACCGCATCAGGCTGGTACGCGATGGCATCGTGATCTATACCGGTGAACTGGCGAGCCTGAAACGTTTCCGCGACGATGCCAAGGAAGTTACTTCCAGTATGGAGTGCGGATTGGTGATCAGGAATTACAACGATGTGAAAGTAGGCGATATCGTGGAAGCCTTTGAAGAAGTAGAAGTGAAGCGTACTTTATAATCAATATGGTTCAACCAAACTATTTGACGTTTACAGCTTACAACCGGCTGTAAACGTTTTTACATTAAGAAGGAAGCCATTGTAAACCGGGTTTGTTTACAATATTTTGTTAAATGCCCTTGCAAAACCAATATCAGTGCCGTACAAGGTTAATTTTGACCCATTATAAAACGGCCTCTATTTTACACAGTATGAAGATGAAATATACATATATACTCACGGCGATTCTTTTTCTCAGCTCAAGCGTTGCGCTGGCCCAACCAAAGAAAGTTCTGGCCGACAAGATCGTGGCCGTGGTAGGAAACAAAGTGGTTTTGAAAAGCGACATTGATAACAGCCTTATTGATATGCAACGCCAGGGTATTGAAGTGCCGGCTGATGCAAGATGTCTAACGTTGGAACAAAGCATGGGCATAAAGGCGCTTGTGTTGCAGGCCGAAAAAGATTCATTGCCGGTGACCGATGAAGATGTGGAAGCAGATATCGACAACCAGATCCGTTATTTCATCAGCCAGTATGGTTCAAAAGATGAACTGGAGCGAGTAGCAGGTAAAAGTGTTTACCAGCTTAAAGAAGATTTTAAAGAAGGATTCCGCGATCGTAAGATGGCTGCGTCTATGCGTAATAAGATCGTGGAAGGCATTAAGATCACGCCAAATGAAGTGAGGACTTATTTTGACAAAATACCAACCGATAGTTTATTCCTGTATGAATCGGAGGTAGAGATCGGGCAGATCGTAGTGCATCCAAAGGCGAGCCGCGATGCAGAGGAATATTGCATAGAACAACTTACCGATTATAAGAAGCAGATTGAAACTGGTAAAAAAGATTTCGGGGCAGTAGCAGCAGCTTATTCCGAAGATCCGGGTAGTAAGGATAATGGTGGCCGTTATGAAGTGAACCGCAACCAGAAAGACCTGGATCCCATCTGGCTTGCCAAGGCTTTCACGTTGAAAGAAGGGCAGGTATCCAATCCGTTTAAAACAAAGTTTGGATATCACATCATACAATTGGTAAGCCGTGCAGGAGATGATGCGGTGGTTAGGCATATTTTAAAAGTACCGCAGGTTACGCAGTATGAAATGAAATCAGGATTTCTGAAGCTGGATTCGGTAAGGGCAAAACTGCTTACGGGCAGCCTGGAATTTGGTGCTGCGGTTTCGCGTTACAGTGAGGATGAGGCAAGCAAGTTTACCGGTGGAATGTTGCAGGGTCGTGACGGAACTTATCTTACCATCGATCAACTAGATAAAGACATGGTGACGATGCTTAAGAATTTGAGCGTTGGCGAGTACTCGCAACCGGTAGAATTCACCGATGAAAGGGGAAAGAAGGGTGTACGGATTGTGTTGCTAAAAAATAAGACAGAACCGCATCGTGAAAACCTGAAAGACGATTACAATAAAATTGCCCAGCGTGCGCTGGATCAGAAAAAAGAGAATGCACTGGAAACCTGGTTCGATAGCCGCATCCGCACATATTATATCATGATAGATGATGAATATAAAAGTTGTGCTTCGATGAAGAAATGGGTAGAAGCTTCACAGGCAAGCTCTAAAAAATAAACGGGTAAAAAGATTTGAAAAGCGGGTGTGGAAGCATCCGCTTTTTTATTGCCTCACCCTCAATCCCTCTCCTGGGGGAGAGGGAGGTATTGGGCATTTTGTTGAACATTGAATATTGAGCGATGAATATTGAGTATTTGTTTAACTACAAGGTGCACAAAGGGTTTACAAAGGACACAATGGAAGAGCATTTCCCCGCCTCACCCTCGATTCCTCTCCTGGAGGAGAGGGAGGTATTGGGATTCATCTTCCCATGCTTGAACGTATTAAGTAGCAAATCCATCAAGTTGCATACTTATCCAGTATCCAGTATCCAGCATCCAGTATCCAGCATCCTGTATCCAGCATCCTGTATCCTGCATCTTGCATCCCCCATCATCAGAAAATACAAATATCTTTACCATATAATTAAGTACACTTGATAGAAAAAAAACAAATAGTCAATTCGCAGGAAAACGCCATTCTTGTTGGCGTGGTGCAGGGCGATCAAACCGAACAGCAGGTAACCGAGTATCTTGATGAGCTGGCTTTCTTAGCAGAAACTGCCGGTGCTATTACCGTGAAACGGTTTACACAGAAACTGAAACATCCCGATAGTAAAACTTTTGTGGGAAAGGGAAAGCTGGAGGAGATCAAGAAATACATCGAAACAAAAGGGAATATCGGCTTGTTGATTTTTGATGATGAACTCACGGGTTCGCAGATCAGCAACATTGAAAAAGTGGTGGGCACCAAAACCATCGACCGAAGCGATCTAATACTCGACATCTTTGCGAGCCGTGCTAAAACGGCCCAGGCCAAAACGCAGGTAGAGCTGGCGCAATACCAGTATATCCTGCCCAGGCTGAAAGGTATGTGGAAACATTTGGAACGCCAGGGTGGCGGTGTAGGCACGAGGGGTCCGGGTGAAACGGAGATCGAAACTGATCGTCGTATCGTAAAGGATAAAATATCGTTATTACGGAAACGCCTGTCCGAAATAGACAAGCAATCATTTACGCAACGCAAGGAACGGGGTGAATTCATCCGTGTGGCGCTGGTAGGATATACCAATGTGGGTAAATCGACCCTGATGAATGTGCTGAGCAAGAGTGAAGTATTTGCTGAAAATAAATTATTCGCTACGCTTGATACCACTACGAGGAAAGTTGTTTTTGAACAAACGCCTTTTCTCCTAAGCGATACCGTTGGGTTCATCCGGAAACTGCCGCATCACCTCGTGGAAAGTTTTAAGAGCACGCTTGATGAAGTACGTGAAGCGGATATATTGCTGCACGTGGTAGATATTTCGCATGTACAATATGAAGAACAACTGGCTGTGGTGAACAAGACGCTGGCTGAGCTTGGCTGTGCAGAGAAGCCTACTATTACGATCTTCAATAAGATGGACAAGTACGCTGCCGAAGCTTTTGACCAGTGGCTTGAAGAAGAAGTGAAGCAGGATATTTTACGGGAGTTGCGGGAGCGCTGGCAGGAAGAGACGAAGGGTAATTGTGTGTTTGTGTCGGCCACGGAAAAGACGAATCTCGAAAACCTTCGCCAAACGATCCTGAATAAAGTGAGAGAAATGTACCAGATACGGTATCCTTACAGGGCAGAATATTTTTATTAAGAAATAGCTGCTAGTCCACACATATTAATCATTTACCTATATCAGTAACCGCGTGTTGCATGAGTAATGTGAAGCAGTATCAATGGCATAAAATTGCCTCGCACATCAATGAGATCGATTTTAATGAAGCCGGCCTGGCAGAAGTTGAGGCTGGTGGCAAAAAAATATGCATCAGCAGGTACCGGGAAGGGATATATGCCTGTACGGCTAAATGTCCGCACGCAGGTGCTCATTTACAACATGGCCATGTAGATGCACTGGGTAACATCGTTTGTCCCCTGCATCGCTACCGTTTCAACGTGCAAAACGGCCGCAATACCAGCGGGGAAGGTTATTTTTTAAAAACCTGGCCGGTAGAAATGAGGGAAGACGGCATTTTTGTGGGCATAGAAGCTGGAGGTTTACTCGATTGGTTAAAATAGTTTGGAATATTTTTTCACCAAAAAGCAAAAACCCCTATTTTTGCAACCCCGAAAGGGTTTACAAGGTTATTCCTCCTTAGCTCAGTTGGTTAGAGCATCTGACTGTTAATCAGAGGGTCGTTGGTTCAAGTCCAACAGGGGGAGCTTTTCGAGTCTAAAATGTTGTTAATCAATGTTTTAGACTTTTTAATTTTTACTAATAGGATACTTTTTTCCTCAAATTTAGTATCCAAATCGTATTACCCTCCCTTAAAAAAAGTATTACCCTTTCTATTTTATTGTTCCTTTCTATTAGAGCCTCCGTAGGGTTATCGAATTACTCCTTCAATTCAACACATCTTCTTCACTTTAAACATTCCTTTATGTCAAATAATATCAAACTGCTATTCTTTTTGAATACACATAAAGCCAATTCAGAAGGCTTATCTCCTCTTATTCTGAGAATAACATACCATAAAAAAATAAAGCAAATTTCCACAGGGTTTTACATAGGACAAGATCGGTGGGATAGTAAAGCGAAGAAAATGCGGGGTAGTAAACCAGATGCGTTACAGGTGAATC
>JAKQKY010000199.1 GCA_029560415.1 Bacteroidota bacterium
GAGCGGCAGCGCAATATTTGCCAGTGCAATGATTACCAGCATAATTGTAAGTACCGGCGCTTTATGTGCCACACCACCCAGTTGAGATATTTTTCTTACCCCGAGTTGTTTCTCTGTCATTTCAATCACAATCCACAGGCCGATGATATTGATACCATGACTGAACATCTGTATCATCATCCCTTCTATGGCCATTTGTTTTGCTGTAAATAATGAAGCACACATCAATCCTATATGTGCTATAGAAGAATAAGCAGCTAAGCGTTTAAGATCATCCTGTTTTATTGCGATCAGGCTGGCATAAATAATTCCAATAACAGAAAGCCCGATCACTACATTATCAAATCTTACCACTGCCGCAGGGAACATGGGTAACAGCCAGCGGATCAAACCAAACAGTCCCATTTTTACCATCAATCCACTTAATACCATTGTAACGGCAGTGGGTGACTGTTCATATGCATCCGGCTGCCAGGTATGAAAAGGGAAGATGGGCATCTTGATGGCAAAGGCAACAAAGAAAAGCCAGAACAACCAGTTTTGCTGGGCAGGATTGAACAGGGCTGCTTTAAAAGCAGACAAAGCAAAGCTGTGATCAGCAATCACCTGGTGTGTTTTAGGATCTTCAATAGCTTGTGTGTGCAGGTAAACATAAATGATACCTATCAGCATAATTAGGGAACCTGCAAAAGTATATACAAAGAACTTGAAGGTTGCCTGGATCCTTCTTTCTCCTCCCCAGCGGCTGCACAAAAAGTAAACAGGAATTAAAGCCAGCTCCCAGAAGAAGTAAAACAGTAGTGCATCGGATGCAAGAAAGACCCCCATCAGGCCTGCCTGTGCCAATAACATCAAAGCATAAAAACTACCGGGATTTTTATATGAACTCTTGTAAGTAGAAATAAATATTAAGGGAAATGAAACGGCTGTTAGCAAAGTCAACAGCCTGCCCACACCATCCAAATGAACAGAAAAACTGGCGCCCATATACTTGAGCCACTCGTAGTTAAAACTGAGGCCATTCAGGTCATCTCTTTTTAAAACAGTAAGGCTAAACAGCGAAATACCAAGCGTAATAATTGCCGCAAGCAGACTCAGGTTCTTTGCTGTCTTTTCATTTTTTATAAAAAACGTAAGCAGTCCTGCCACCAATGGCAGAAAAATAAGCAAATGCGGAATGGTTATATACTCACCGAACATCAAATATATT
>JAKQKY010000200.1 GCA_029560415.1 Bacteroidota bacterium
GAGCGGCAGCGCAATATTTGCCAGTGCAATGATTACCAGCATAATTGTAAGTACCGGCGCTTTATGTGCCACACCACCCAGTTGAGATATTTTTCTTACCCCGAGTTGTTTCTCTGTCATTTCAATCACAATCCACAGGCCAATGATATTGATACCATGACTGAACATCTGTATCATCATCCCTTCTATGGCCATTTGTTTTGCAGTAAATAAAGACGCACACATCAATCCAATATGTGCAATGGAGGAATAAGCAGCAAGGCGTTTAAGATCATCCTGTTTTATTGCGATCAGGCTGGCATAGATAATTCCAATAACGGAAAGCCCGATCACTACATTATCAAATCTTACCACTGCCGCGGGGAACATGGGCAACAGCCAGCGGATCAAACCAAACAATCCCATTTTTACCATCAAACCACTTAATACCATTGTAACGGCAGTGGGTGACTGCTCATATGCATCCGGTTGCCAGGTATGAAAAGGGAAAATGGGCATCTTGATGGCAAAGGCAACAAAGAAAAGCCAGAACAGCCAGTTTTGCTGGGCAGGATTGAACAGGGCTGCTTTAAAAGCAGACAAGGCAAAGCTGTGATCAGCAATCACCTGGTGTGTTTTAGGATCTTCAATAGCCTGTGTGTGCAGGTAAACATAAATGATACCTATCAGCATAATTAAGGAACCTGCAAAAGTATATACAAAGAACTTGAAGGTTGCCTGTATCCTTCTTTCTCCTCCCCAGCGGCTGCACAAAAAGTACACAGGAATTAAGGCCAGCTCCCAGAAGAAGTAAAACAGCAATGCATCTGTGGCAAGAAAAACGCCCATCAGGCCTGCCTGTGCTAATAACATCAGCGCATAAAAGCTGCCGGGGTTTTTGTAAGAATTATTATACGTGGAAATAAAGATCAATGGAAATGATACCGCTGTAAGCAGGGTAAGCAACCTGCCTACACCATCCAGCTGCACAGAAAAACTGGCACCCATATACTTTAGCCACTCGTAGTTAAAACTGAGGCCATTCAGGTCATCTCTTCTTACAACAGTAAGGCTAAACAGCGAAATACCGAGCGTAATAATTGCCGCAAGCAGACTCAGGTTCTTTGCTGTCTTTTCATTTTTTATAAAAAACGTAAGCAGTCCTGCCACCAATGGCAGAAAAATAAGCAAATGCGGAATGGTTATATACTCACCGAACATCAAATATATT
>JAKQKY010000042.1 GCA_029560415.1 Bacteroidota bacterium
GGCCAAGCTCTCATTCCCTAATGATGATGCTCTTAAAAAATCCGTATATCTTGCAATCAATGAGATAGAAAAGAAATGGACGTTGCCTATAAAGAATTGGGCTATTGTTTTGAATCAGTTTATTACTATTTTTGAAGACAGAGTGCTGTTGTAATTATGAAAACTCAATTGTCATTTACACAAAATACTGGACAGTGCCGGACAGTGCCGTAAAAACCGAATCTGTCAGGTATTTTGCAAATAGATTTGGTATACTTTACTCTTTAAATAAGTATTCATCATCTGTAACAGGCAATAACCATTGGGCACCCCCTAAATCAGTATTCAGGCTAATTGCAATGTGTGCGAATTCACTATCGGGAGCTGCACCATGCCAATGTACTACATTGGGTGGTATTTCCATATAATCGCCTTTTTGTAACAATATTGCATGTTGTCCTTGTGCCTGATAATACCCTTTTCCATGGGTAATAAAAAGGATTTGCCCTCCCGGATGCGAATGCCAGTTTGTTCTTCCCCCGGGTGCAAAGGTAACATTGCCATAACTGGTATGTAAAGTACTGTCTTTGGCTCCCATCATATTCAACCAAACTTGTCCGGTGAAGTTTGGACTGTTTAATAATTGACCTTCAGGAAAACAGGATTCGTTCACACGGACGCCAAGAACATCCTTTAAAACAACCTGAGCCGAGTTAGCCTCTTTCTCTCCTACTCTTATTCTTATAATTTCAATAAACTGGTTTAACTGACCGGACGTGAATCCAAGATGCAAACAAATGTTAAAATGTGATCGCAACATGGGCTCTGCCCCTCCAATGCTACTGATTACGGATATGGTTACCAATTCCCGTTCAGCAAACGTTAAAACATCACGGTCAAATATATCGGCAAACAAATGCTCTTTCAGAAAAATTTCAATTATTGGTGCAAAAGCCGCATAACCTGTCTGTAATTCTGATTGAGTTATCCCTGTAAGCTTTTCCAGATTCTCTTTACCCCGCTCATATTTACTCGTTCTATCATCCACAAATGAAGACTCCTTGCCTGTTTCATCCATGATCCCTTTCTCTTTGCGCTCATCAAGTACATCCATGCAAATTTGCAAAGCCCTTATGCTCCGGGGAAATCCGCAATATGCATACAAATGAACAATCACTTCTTTTATTTCATTTACTGTTAACCCGGCATCTAACCCTTCGTTCAGGGCTGTTTTTAGTTGCTGTAATTCTCCTTTTGCAGCGTATGCCGCAATTGGGATTATATTTTGTTTCTTTATACTGAGCAAGAAATCATTTTCTGCCATATTTTGTGCATGAAGGCTTCCAAACAGACAAAAAATCATCGCTAATCCATTCAATAATTTAAAAATCCATTTTTTCATTTATTTGAAATTTAATGACCGTAGTTATATTCCGCCACGTGATTGAATAGTGATTCTTTTAATATTTAACGCCTTTTCAATAACATCCAGTCTTGTTTTCCTTGTATCTTGTTTGCCAACAATGTTACCATCCGGTTGGATGTCTAATATTTTTTCCTTTTCTGTATTGTACCTGGGCCATACAGGCAAACCTACATCATTAGGATCTCCCGTTTTGGCAAAATTTACCCAGTAGGTGTTCAAAATTTCTGCAACTTTTTCATCTTCAGGTGTTACTTCAGACGCACCCCTGCCGGCGTTCAGGTTGTTGAATACGTAAGCAATCTCTGCTCCGTGACCGGCACCGTAGCGCATCCATTCATTCATGTTGGCTGGGACATAGCCGTAATGGTAGATATAAACCGGTGTATCACTGGCGGCAAAAACTCTTGCCGCAAAACGGGCAGGTTCGGCCCATACCCAGTCGGTATTAAACAATGTTTGAATTTCGGGGAATTCCTTATCCCCTTCAGGGTCGTAGGCAGCTTTAACTTCATTTTCCAGTTCACCGAAAATGGAAAACAGCTCTTCTTTTGAATTTGCAGCATTAACGAATTTCCCACCAATTTCGGCACTGCAACTCCCTATGATGAGCGGAACGTTTGGCTGCCTGCCTGCTTTGTATGCACTCTCAGCCGTTTCAACAACCAGTTTGCCATCAAGAATTGGACCGGAATAAATTCGAGGCCCTCCCTCACCATCATTTTCCTGTCCGCCATCCACGATCTCCTCAACACTCAGCGCAAGTAATTTTGCCAGTGCAGCTTTATCTGTACCCTCAATACCATGCTTGCGGGCGAAATTGATTCCAATGGTTTCCGCCGAAACGGGATACAACGGATCACCGTTTTCCTTGTTAATCGGCCTGCCGGTAAGCACACCGTCCCTGCTTCCTCCGGAATGACTGATGGCTTTGTGGAAAAGTCCATTCGCCCGGGGGATGGTAAGTAGTGAGTGTACCGCAACGCCTCCGGCCGATTGGCCAAACAGGGTTACATTGTCCGGGTCGCCTCCAAAAGCATCAATATTCTCCTGTACCCACTCGAGCGCAGCAATCATATCCATAAATGCGTAGCTTCCCTTTGGTTCATCGGGATGTTCCGCGGATAAAGAGGGGAAGGCAAAGTGTCCCAGACGTCCCAGCCTGTAGTTGAATGTCATCAGGATGACACCCTGTTTGGCAAACGCATCTCCGGCCATAACTGCGCCTGAACCACTGCCCCCTACAAAACCACCCCCGTGGATCCATACCATCACCGGATGTTTGCTTTCCGGTTTAGCTCCTTTCGGAATCCATAAATTGAGGTAGAGACAATCTTCTGAAGTCCCTTCCCGGATGGTCCCTGGAGCAGCTCCCCAACCACCTTGTGCACAGTCAGGTCCAAACGTCAGAGCATCTCTTACACCTTCCCAGGGAATCACAGGCTGTGGCGGACGCCATCTAAACTCACCAACCGGCGGGGCTGCAAATGGTATTCCTTTAAAAACAGACTCATTACCAACAAATTCTCCCCTTACTTGTCCTGAAGAAGTTTTTATTACAGGGCCATTAATTTCATCAATTTCGTTTGCTTGTTGAGCATTTAAGAAAAAAACAGCAAACCATACAATAAATACTGATACTATTTTCATTATTTCTAAATTTATCTGTTAGCCCAGCTATCAAGCTGTTCCAGCGTCACATTAAAGAAGCGTTTGTCCTTATTCAGTGAACGCATTGTTGCCATCTCTTCATCGCTTAGCATAAAGTCGAAAATAGAGATATTTTCCTTTATATGAACAGGATTTGTAGATCCGGGAATTACCGAGAAACCCTCCTGTATATGCCATCGGAGAATAACCTGAACTATGCTTTTATTATGTGCATCTGCAATTTTTTTGATCACAGGATCGGACAGCAATCCCTTGTCTCCATGTCCCAACGGATACCAACACTCCACAATGATATTGTAGGGTTCAACCCACTCACGTATGTCGTTACGTTGCGCATAGGGATGACATTCGATTTGTATTGCAACTGGCTTGATCTTCATGTAATCGACTATGGCATGGAAACGTTCTTTGCTGGCGTCAAAATTACTTATTCCCAAGGCACGGACCTTCCCTGATGAGACGGCTTTTTCCATCTCTTTCCATGCATTGATGTAATCACCTATAGGCTGATGGATATAAAGCAGGTCTATGTAATCTGTCTGGAATCGTTCCAGTATTTTGTCAATCGATTCCAAAGTTTTACCATCGGCATAATCGGAAACCCATAATTTGCTGGCAATAAAAAATTCTTCACGCGGAATACCACTTTCCTTCATTGCTTCTCCAACAGCCCCCTCTACTCGGTATGCGGTGGCGCAGTCCACGTGACGAAACCCATTTCTGAAGGCCTCCAGACAAGCATCCTTGGCCGCTTCATAAGAGATGGCAAAAGTGCCTATGCCCAACTGGGGCATCTCCATTCCGTTATTCAGTTTCAGGGTTGGTACAGTTGTTTTGGTCTCTTGTGCGATAACCTGGCTCATGGACCCAAAGAGTACCACTACAAGGAAGAACCGGAAATAATTTATTGATGTTTTCATTTTCATTGAATTTGAATTGTTTGTTACCATTTTTTTTCTTTCTAATGAGGGCTTCAGTCACCTCAAAGGGGTTGGTCACTTCCTGGATTTCATACGTAAATTTTTAATAGTAGAATTACTGCTATATAACTCTTTTTCAATACATTATATTTTAAACCGTTTGGTTTATACAAAAGCTAAAAGAGCACTCATGGGTGGATGAATGCCAGGTTATTGGTTCGGCGATTTAGTTTTACAACAGCTAAAAAAATATAAAATTTCATACACGTGCTCTTTGTCACAGTCTTGGCCGCTTAGCTGTTGAGGTCAGTTTCATAATCGGGTTCCTGGCTTTTCGTAAATAGCGGGTCCCAGTAAAAATCGACCTTTGGTTTCTTGTTTTTTCTATCCTG
>JAKQKY010000053.1 GCA_029560415.1 Bacteroidota bacterium
ACTGATAAAAGGCATCACTTTCAACAAGCCTCCCATTTCTTTTACCTGCCGGGTATGCGTTCGCTCATAGATCATGCCTATCACAGCAAAGAAAAGGGCTGTCATCAGGCCATGAGACACCATCTGCATCACGGCGCCGGCCATGGCTGTTTTGGTGAGCATGCCGATGCCCAGTAAAACAAATCCGCAATGACTCACCGATGAATAAGCATTGATGTATTTCAGATCCTTCTGCATCATGGTCGCAAAGGCACCATACAGGATGGCAATGCTCGATAATACAATGATGATGTTTGCATACTCCTTGGCACCATCGGGCATGATATAAGTAGCCACCCGCAAACAGCCATATCCGCCCAGTTTCATGGAAATACCTGCCAGGAACATCGACCCCGCCGTTGGTGCAGATGAGTGACCATCGGGTACCCAGGTATGAAAAGGAAACAAAGCACCAAAAATGCCAAACCCAACGAATAGCAATGGGAAGCAAATGAGTTGTATATCTACAGGTATGCGTAACTGTGATAAGGTCATCAGGTCAAATGTTCTTTCAGGACCGGAGAAATACAGTCCGAGCAATCCAACCAACACAAGAGCAGATCCGCCCATGAGCATCAACGCCAGTTTATTGGCGGCATATTCTTTTTTTCCACTGCCCCAGATACCGATCAATAAATATTTTGGAATCACTGCAATTTCAAGGAAGAAGAAAAGGATGAACAGGTCAAGAGAAATGAAGAAACCATAAGCGCCCAGGCTGAGTAATATCAGCAGGAAATAAAATTCTTTGGTCATTTTGGTTACGTTCCAGGAAACCAACACACCAGCTACCACCACGAAGGCCGTCAACAGGATCATGGCAATAGATATACCGTCGACGCCTACATGAAAACTAATATTCCAGGCCGGAAACCACATGTACTGTTGTTCAAACAGCATTTGTGCCAGGTTACCGATCGCTCTTTCGCTCCTGAATGCAAAGAACAGTACAAAAGCAAGTGCAAACTGGATCAAGGAACCGGTTAATGCAATCATTTTTACCTGTTGTGCATTTCTTGCCAGCATGATCAGCACCGCCGTACACAATGGAATCAATATGAGTAAGAGTAAATTCATTTTTTATTGTTGATCAAACAAGTAAATCACTTGCCAGTCTATAGTTTTACTGTCTTATAAAAATTCTATTTCCATACATAAATAAATAAGCACGCTATCCCTATCGCTGCCACTAAAAAATACATGGCATACAGTTGTACTTTCCCGGATTGAAAACCTTTTATTTTTTCGGAAATGAAAGTAGTAGTATTGCCGGTTGCATTCATTAATCCATCCACTACATTTTTATCGAACCATGCTGCCGGTTTACCAATCAGGTTAAAGATCACTTTCTTCGTAATGAACAGGTACACTTCATCGATATAAAATTTATGATAAGCCGTTTTATACAATCCATTGAGGGTAGATGCCAGTTTCTCTGGTTTATCATTTTGTTTTTTATACATCCACAGGGCGATCATAATACCGAGTAAACCAAGTGCCACCGGTGCAACGGAAAAGGCCAGGTGAAAAGGCGTTTCCAGGCGGTTACCATCGGCGCTAACAAAATGACCAAAAGGAATCCAACCTGCAAAAGCAGCTCCAATGGCCAGCAACACTAGCGGCATCATCATAGCCCATCCGCCTTCACCATGATGTTCCCCATGCGGATGATGTTCCTTATTCCAGAAAATGGTAAAATATAAGCGGAACATATAAAAAGCAGTAAGCCCGGATGTAAACAAAGCGATCCAATAAACAAATGAATTGTGATGATACGCTGCCAATAAAATTTCTTCCTTGCTAAAAAAGCCAGCAAAGGGTGGAACACCTGCAATGGCGAGGCAGGCAACCAGGAAAGTGATATGCGTAACCGGTAAAAATTTTCTCAACCCGCCCATGTCTTTCATTTCATTGCTGTGCACAAAATGGATGACGGCACCTGCCCCAAGGAAGAGCAATGCTTTAAATAATGCGTGTGTAAATAAATGAAACATGGATGCGGTATAACCCAGGCCTTCTTCACCTGCATAT
>JAKQKY010000056.1 GCA_029560415.1 Bacteroidota bacterium
TGGTTGAACTGGATACTGGATACAGGATGATGGATACAAGATGCAGGATATTGAATATTGAATATTTCAGAAATAAAAAGTTCTTCAACCAGCATACTACCCAATTATTAATTATTAATTACCAATTATTAATTAAACATGAACATCCATTCCATACACCACGTAGCCATCCTCACCGATGACTATGAAAAGAGCAAGGCCTTTTATGTAGAGGTGCTGGGCTTTACGGTGTTGAAGGAATCGTATAGGGCAGAACGAAGTTCTTATAAATTAGACCTGGCCATTAATGGTTTGTACCAGGTAGAATTATTCTCTTTTCCCGAATACAAGGAAAGAGCTTCGTTCCCTGAGGCAAAAGGATTGAGGCACCTGGCATTTGGGGTAAAAGATATTGAATCGTCGGTGCAGGAACTGGTAGAGAAAGGAGTTGATGTACAAGGCATACGAACAGATGATTTAACGGATAAACGATTTTGTTTTTTCTATGATCCCAACGGGCAACCATTGGAGTTATACGAGATCTGAAATCTTTAAGCATATAATATAATTTAGACACGATCTTTTAGGAATACGATATGGCAAAAAAAATTAAAGAAGAATATGCACACAGCGATACGGGCGTAAGCGGCCAGTACAAGAACTGGTTTTTGGATTATGCCAGTTATGTAATATTAGAACGTGCTGTACCGGCTGTGGAAGATGGACTGAAGCCTGTGCAACGCCGCATACTGCATGCGATGAAAGAAATGGATGATGGACGTTTCAATAAAGTGGCCAACATCATCGGGCAAAGCATGCAATACCACCCGCATGGAGATGCCAGTATTGGCGATGCGTTGGTTAACATGGGGCAGAAAGACCTGCTCATTGAAACACAGGGTAACTGGGGCGATGTACGTACCGGCGATGAAGCCGCTGCTCCGCGATACATTGAAGCCAGGCTCAGCAAATTCGCACTGGAAGTGGCTTTCAACGCCAAAACCACCAACTGGCAACTGAGTTATGATGGCCGTAAAAATGAACCGGTAACCTTACCAATGAAGTTTCCTTTATTGCTGGCACAAGGTGCAGAAGGAATCGCTGTTGGTCTCGCCACTAAAATTTTGCCGCATAACTTTTGCGAACTTATTGAAGCCTCCATCAAATACCTGCGGGGAAAGAAATTTGAGATACTGCCCGATTTTCAAACCGGTGGCAGCATGGATTCAAGTAACTACAATGAAGGAAAACGAGGCGGAAAGATCAGGGTGCGGGCGCAGATAGAAGAGGTGGACAAAAAAACACTCGTGATCAGAAGTGTTCCTTACGGTGTCACCACCACGCAGTTGAACGATAGCATCGTAAAAGCAAACGACCAGGGAAAGATCAAGATCAAAAAAGTGACAGATCATACGGCTGCCGATATTGAGATCATCATCGAACTGGCGCCCGGAATATCGCCCGACATCACCATCGATGCGCTCTATGCCTTTACCGATTGTGAAGTAAGCATTTCACCCAATGCCTGCGTGATTGTTGACAATAAACCACAATTCCTTTCCGTCACTGAATTACTCAGGATCGCAACCGACAATACCAAAGATCTGCTGAAAAAAGAGCTGGAGATCAGGCTGGCCGAGTTACAGGAAAAATGGCATTACACTTCACTGGAAAAGATATTCTTCGAAGAAAAGATCTACAAGGAACTGGAGAAGAAACATGAAACCTGGGAGAAAGTGTTGCTTTCGATCGATAAGGCATTTACCCCATTTAAAAAACAACTCAAAAGAGAGATTACCAGGGAAGATATCATTAAACTAACTGAGAAGCCTGTACGCAGAATCTACCGGCTGGATATTGATGAACTGAACGACCAGATCAAGAACCTGGAAGCAGAGATCAAAAAAGTGAAACACGACCTGGCCAACCTGGTTGATTTTGCCGTAAGCTATTATGAGAACCTGTTGAAGAAATACGGCAAGGGCAGGGAACGCAAAACAGAGATTAAACTGTTTGACGTGATCCAGGCGAAAAATGTGGCTATGGCCAACACCAAGCTGTACGCCAATTTCGCAGATGGTTTCATCGGTACCGGTTTAAAGAAAGATGAACTCATTGCCGAAGTATCTGACCTGGATGATATCATTGCATTTACTAAGGCGGGCATCATGAAAGTGGTGAAAGTTTCTGATAAAGTTTTCATTGGAAAAGACATCATTCATGCAGCCGTTTTCCAGAAAGGCGATGAACGCACCACGTACAATCTTATTTACGTGGATGCAAAAACTGGTGTTAGTTATGCGAAGCGCTTCAACGTGACCGGTGTTACCCGAGATAAGGAATATGATCTTACCAAGGGTGCAGAAAAAAGCCGCGTACATTATTTCACCAGCAATCCTAACGGGGAAGCCGAAGTAGTGAAGATCTTGCTGAGTCCGAATTGCAGCGCCAAGAAAAAAGAGTTTGAATTTTATTTTGAAGAACTAGAGATCAAGAACCGCGGGAGCATCGGTAACCAGGTTACGAAATATCCGATCAAATCGGTCAAGTTCAAGGAAGCAGGTAAATCAACCCTTGACGCTAAAAAGCTATGGTTCGACAATAAATTCGGAAGATTAAATACCGAAGAAAAAGGAGAGTACCTCGGCAAATTTGAAGCAGAAGACAGGTTGCTCGTTATTTATGCAGATGGCAATTACGAGATCCTCGACCAGGAACTTACGCAGCGTTTCGATCCGGAAAAAATGTTGCTCATTGAAAAATATGACGCCAATAAGGTCATCACAGCTGTTTATTTAGACAATGAAAAGCTGCAATACAACATCAAACGTTTCCGCATAGAAACCACTACGCTTAACAGTAAGTTCTTCTTCATCAAGGAAGGAAAAGGCAACATGCTCGAGACCGTAACAACGGAAGAAGCTCCGGTATTAAAAGTGCAAACAGGTCGTGGGCAACAGGTAAACAAAGCTAAATTCAAGGTTGACAAGCTTGTAGAAGTGATGGGCTGGAAAGCAGTAGGAGCAAAACTTGTAGACTTTTCCAAATCGGTAGAAATGGAATGGGAAGTAAATGAAAATCCTGGAGGACAAGGTGATCTTTTTGAATGATGAGGTTAAATATTGTACTGTAAAACATCCTGGAACGAGCCATGGTAACCAGAATGTCATAATTTCGTTAAAATAGATTGAAAGCCGCACCAAAATTTGTACGGCTTTTTTTTCAACCTATATATTTGCACACCTGTTCAGGTAAAGCAAGTTTTCCAGGCAGGTAACAAAAGCAGTGTTGTTCATTAAGTAACTCTCATTGAAAGTTTAAAAAATCAATTCAAAATGGCTGAAAATGCTACGGGTACTTTATTTGCGAACCCGGTAAAACGGGTACTCCAGGTCATTAAACTGGAAAAGAACGAAATTACTTCGGTATATTTCTATGCAATTCTGAATGGTTTGATTCAACTTTCATTACCGCTTGGTATCCAGTCTATCATCAGTTTCGTGCTAGGAGGTACCATTTCCACTTCCCTTATTGTGCTCATTTGCCTGGTTGTACTCGGTGTTTTTATCAATGGTTTATTGCAGGTAAACCAGATGCGGATCATCGAAAAAGTGCAGCAAAAGATCTTTGTACGTTATTCTTTTGCTTTTGCTGACCGGATACCAAGGCTCAACCTGCAGGCCCTGGATGGTAAATATCTGCCGGAAACGGTAAATCGTTTCTTCGACACCGTTATCCTTCAAAAAGGGATCAGTAAACTCCTGCTCGATATTCCTGCATCTACTATACAGATCATATTTGGACTCATCCTGTTATCATTTTATCATCCCATTTTTATATTCTTCGGCATCAGCCTTTTGTTGATTGTGTTTGGAATCCTGCATTTCACCAGCGCCCGCGGGATGCAATCGAGCCTGGAAGAAAGCGATTACAAATATGGTGTTGCCGGCTGGCTCGAAGAAATGGCCAGGGTGATCAAATCATTTAAATTTTCAAGGAATACTACACTCAACATCGAAAAAAATGACCGACTGGTTACCGGTTATCTCAAATCCCGAACCACCCATTTCAATATATTATTGTCGCAGTATTGGACACTCATCGCTTTTAAAGTGATCATCACCGCTGCGATGTTGATCGTAGGAAGTTACCTGTTGGTGAACCAGCAAATCAATATCGGCCAGTTTATCGCGGCAGAAATTGTGATCCTGATGGTTATTTCTTCAGTAGAAAAACTGATCATCAATCTCGATAAAGTATATGATGTACTTACTTCCGCAGAAAAGCTGGGTAAAGTAATTGACCTGCCGGTAGAAGCCGAAGGACAATTTGAAATAAATGAAAATAGCAAAGGGTTATCGATTGCAATGACCCAGGTGAAATTCTCTTATTCCCCTGGCGAATTACCGGTATTGAACCAGGTAAGCCTGTTGGTAAAGGCCAATGAAAAGATTTGTGTCATGGGTCGTGCAGGTTCAGGCAAATCTACTTTGTTGCGATTATTGACCGGTGTATACCGGCAAAGTGAAGGCTCAATATTCATCAATGATCTGCCGATTGCAGATTATAAACTGGATTCACTCAGGTCATCCATTGGTATATTATTCAGCCAGCAGGATATTTTTGAAGGCACCCTGTTGGAGAACATCCAGATGGGTAACAAGGAAATCTCTCCAAATACCATCTTATTATTGGCCGAAAAAATCGGTTTGAAAAAGCATATTGCCATATTACCGGGAGGCTTTAATACAAGGCTCGATCCCGCAGGCAAAAAGCTCTCACAGAAGATCATACAGAAAATTCTTTTACTGAGGGCTCTCGTCGGAAACCCAGGCCTCTTATTGCTGGAAGAACCTTTTGCAGGCATTGAAGAGGAACCAAGGCATATGATCATTGATTACCTGCTTCACCAGACACCCAACCAAACTGTAATGGTTAGCAGCAACGATATCGAATTTGCGGCACAATGTGACAAAGTGATCTTCCTGCAGGACGGATCGGTAAAAGCCTTTGGAAAATGGAACGACATCAGGGAATTAATAAAAAAACAAGCATGAATTTCATAGAGATGAATATAGAGGCTGAAAAAGACAGGTCTGGCATCAGCTCGTTTAACCACATTTACCGGATCAATCGTAAAAGCAGGGTAAGGTACTGGCTTTACGGCATTCTGCTGGCAGGATTGGTGATCATGTTCATACCATGGACACAAAACATTCGAACATCCGGTACCGTTACAACGCCACGGCAGGAACAAAGGCCACAACAACTTAATACCATCATTGCAGGAAAGATTGCAAAATGGCATGTGAAAGAAGGCGATTTTGTTAAAGCCGGC
This sequence comes from Bacteroidota bacterium, assembly GCA_029560415.1. Taxonomy (GTDB): domain Bacteria; phylum Bacteroidota; class Bacteroidia; order Chitinophagales; family Chitinophagaceae; genus Ferruginibacter. The sequence continues at coordinate 5,318 of JAKQKY010000056.1, forward strand.
GACACCATTTTATACATCACCGAAATCAAAGACGATTACCTCGACCCGGCCTTACTCAGCAGAACACAGGAGCAGCTGAAGTCGAAAGAAATGAGTGTATCAAATTATACAAATAAAGCCGGTGCGGCAGACCAGCAGATCGCTGCACTGGAATCGGGCAGAACCTATAAAATATCGCAGGTCGAAAATAAAATGGCCCAGCAGAAAATGAAAGTGCAGGCCGATAGTATGGAAATGATCTCGGCAAAAAATGATCACCTGATTGCAACCGAACAATTCAGGCGCCAAAAGAATATGTATGATAGCGGGCTTGTATCCCTTAGCCAGCTTGAACAACGGAACATGGCATACCAGAATACGTTGGCAAAGAAAACCAGTGCTGAAATAAAATTCATGAATGCCAAACAGGAGCTGGGTATCCTGCAACTGGAACTGAATGGCGCCGTCCAGGATTATAATGAAAAAATATCCAAGGCTTCGGGTGATAAATATCAATCACTGTCGCAGATCGCAACGGGTAATGCCGACATAGCCAAGCTGGAAAATCAATACATGAATTATGATCTGCGCAGCAAACTTTATTATATCACAGCACCTCAAAGCGGCCAGGTGGTTAAAGCAAAAAAAGCCGGTATCGGCGAAATTGTCAAAGAAGGTGAAATGATCGTGGAGATTGTACCAGACAATATCCAATATGCCGTAGAAATATTCGTGAAACCTGTAGACCTGCCCTTGTTGAGCATCGGTCAAAAAGTAAGATTCCTGTTCGATGGGTTCCCGGCCGTTGTATTCAGTGGCTGGCCAGCTGCCTCTTATGGAACATTTGGAGGGAAAGTGGCTGCCATCGAAAACTCCATCAGTTACAATGGAAAATTTCGGGTACTCGTTACCGAAGATCCAGTAGAAAAAAAATGGCCGACACAATTAAAAATGGGCACAGGCGTACAAGCCATGCTGTTATTGAAAGATGTTTCCATCTGGTATGAACTCTGGCGGAACATCAATGGTTTCCCGCCGGATTTCTATTCTACACAAAAAAACGAACAAAAACCAACCGGAAAATGAGATCGCTCAAAATGAGGTTACTTTTCTTTTTACTGATGCCGGTAACAGGCTTTGCACAAACACAACCACCAGTTTCAAAGGAATTGAAGCCCGATGAATTCTTTGCCATCGTAAAAAAATATCATCCGGTAATCAAACAGGCCGACATACAGGTAAAACTGTCTGAAAACAATATAATGGCCGCCAGGGGAGCCTTTGATCCTTCCCTTTACCTCGATAAAGATCAAAAAACCTTTGATGGAAAAAATTACTTCGGCCACCAGGATGCAGGTATCAAAATACCAACCTGGTACGGAGTGGAATTAAAAGCCGGATTCGAAAATAATGGAGGCGCTCTTTTGCAAAGCGAAAAGACGCCAGGTGAAAGTAGTTATATGGGCATAAGCATCCCGCTGGCCAGGAACCTGCTCATTGATAAACGAAGGGCCATGCTGCAGCAATCGAAAATATTTTTGCAACAAAGCACTGCTGAACGGGAAAATATGATCAATAATATCCTGTATGAAGCAGGACAGGCTTATTGGAATTGGGTGAACAATTATCAATCCAACGAGATCATGAAAGAGATCGTTGCGATCAACCGGCAAAGATTTGAACTGGTGAAGATCGGGTTCAGGCAGGGCGACCGGCCAGCGATCGACACGATTGAAGCCCTGGCCCAATGCCAATATTTTGAAGGCAAGCAAACCGAAACAGAAGTTCAGTTGCAACAGGCCATGATTGAATTATCTGGTTATTTATGGCTGGAAGAAAACGTGTTTTACAACCTGTCCGAAAATACCATTCCTGGCAAAACAGCCACCGAAGCGGTGATCGCAAGGGAAGAAATGCCCAACCTGGATGATCTGATCAGCCAATCGAAGATCAATCATCCATTGTTAAGATCATATAACTTTAAACAGTCGGCGTTGCTGGTTGATAAAAAACTAAAATTCCAATCCTTATTGCCCATTGTAAACTTCCAGGCAAACCTCCTGGATAAAGGATATACTTTTTTCAAAAACGTTGAATCAGGTTATGTTCGCAACAACAATAAATTCGGGATTGATATCGGCATACCCTTACGCCTACGCGAAGGAAGGAGTGCCTACAGGTCGGCCCGTTTAAAAATTGAAGAAACAGGTTTACAGATCTCCCTAAAAAAACGTGAGATCGAAAATAAGATCCGGTATTACTTTGTTGAATTGGCAGGCCTTCAAAAACAATTTGAGATCGCTGAAGCAGCCTATCGAAATTATGAAGCGCTGCGAAGGGCCGAAAACACAAGGTTCCAGGCAGGAGAGAGTTCTCTCTTCCTCGTGAATAACAGGGAAAACAAAGCTGTGGAAGCAAGGATTAAATTGGCTGATGTTCGGGCAAAATTTTACCAGAAAAAAATTGCGTTGTCCTGGGCTGCAGGCACTTTATTATAATCACCGGATGAAATGATTGTCAGCAACTATGCTACCCAGTTAGTTTCCTCCGTCTAGTTCCATGATTTTTTCAAACAGGGATTCATACTCCGCGTTGGCATCCGTCAAAGCTTTTACAGACTGGTTATAGTCCGCTTCTGCTTTCAGGAATTTATTTTTATCGCCATAGATCTGTGGATCTGATAAAGCATTTTCCAGTTCAGCCTTTTTCTTATTCAGGCCTGCAAGTGAATCTTCCAATTGCTTAAACCTGCTCTGTAATTTCTGCAATTCTTTTTTCTGATCATTGTTAACCGGCTTCTGCTGAGGTTTCTCTTGCTTCACTACTTTCTCTGTTTTCACTTCCACCTTTTCATTCTTCCTTGCTTCTGCTTCCGACTTAGCCCTTCTTTCTTTCCAGTCTTCCCACTCTGCATAGGTTCCCTTGAATTCACGGATCTTTCCGTCTTCAATTTCCCAGATTTTATTTGCCAGTCTACTGATAAAATAACGGTCATGGCTAACCAGGATCAGGCTCCCTTCATATTTATTAAGTGATTCTACCAACAGGTCAACAGAATGGATATCGAGGTGATTCGTCGGCTCATCCAGCATCAGGAAATTCGCTTTGCTGGCAATTGTTTTGGCCAGGGCCACACGGGCTTTTTCACCTCCACTCAACACTTTAATTTTTTTCTCTACTGAATCGCCACTGAATAAAAATGCACCGAGTAAACTCCGTAGTTCCAGGTCATTCTTTCCACTCCGGGCATCTTTCAGTTCTTCCAACACATCATTGTTCTGGTTCAATGCTTCCAGCTGGTGCTGGGCATAGAACGATTCTACCACGTTATGTCCCCATTCACGTTGCCCTTCGAATGGTTCTGTACCGGCGATGATGCGGAGCAATGTCGACTTACCCTTACCGTTAGCCCCAATGAGGGCGATCTTATCACCACGGTCAATTTCTGC
>JAKQKY010000062.1 GCA_029560415.1 Bacteroidota bacterium
GAGCTCTGGAGCATTTATAAATTAGATGTAGTAACAATCCCAACCAATGTGCCTGCTGTTCGTAAAGACGACCAGGATATGGTGTATAAAACGAAAAGAGAAAAATACAAGGCCGTTATCGACGAAATTGAAAGATTACGCAGCGCAGGAAGGCCTTGCCTTGTAGGTACTACTTCAGTAGAAGTAAGTGAATTGCTGAGCAGGATGCTAAAGCAAAAAAATATTCCGCACAATGTATTGAATGCGAAACAACACTCAAGAGAGGCACAAGTTGTTGCAGAAGCGGGTTTTGCCGGTGCTGTTACCATTGCCACCAACATGGCCGGTAGGGGAACGGATATCAAACTCGGGCCTGGCGTGAAAGACGCAGGCGGACTTGCGATCCTTGGTACTGAGCGCCATGAAAGTCGTCGTGTAGACAGGCAGCTTCGTGGTCGTGCCGGTCGCCAGGGAGATCCCGGAACGTCTAACTTCTTTGTATCTCTTGAAGATGACCTGATGCGTATGTTTGGCAGCGAACGTATTGCCAGCCTTATGGACAGGATGGGTTATAAAGAAGGTGAAGTGATCCAGCATAGCATGATCACAAAAAGCATTGAAAGAGCGCAGAAGAAAGTGGAAGAAAATAACTTCGGCATACGTAAACGCCTGCTCGAATATGATGATGTAATGAACAAGCAGCGTAACGTGGTATACGGAAAACGTAACCATGCTTTGTTTGGAGAAAGGCTTGCGCTCGACCTGGATAATGCATTTTATTCTGTTGCAGAAGGGTTGATCAATTCATTTAAAGAAGCCGGGGATCATGAAGGATTTAAACTGGCTGCGATCATGAATTTTGGTATCGATACCAGCATCACACAGGAAGAACTCGACAAAGGAGAACTGAATTCGCTTACAGAAAGACTATACAACGAAGCGATTACCCATTACAGTTATAAGAAGAAAGCGGTAGTAGATCAAACCATGCCGATCATTTCAAATATCCGTAAAGAACAGGGCAATCATATTGAAAATGTAGCGGTACCATTTACCGATGGTAAAAAAGGCATCCAGGCTTTGGCCAACCTTGATAAATATTTTGAAACACAAGGTAAGGAGCTGGGCAATTCGCTCGAACGCAGCATTACCCTGGCACTCATCGATGATGCCTGGAAAGAACACTTACGTGCGATGGACGATCTCCGCCACAGCGTACAAACAGCAGGGTATGAGCAGAAAGATCCGTTGGTGATCTATAAGATCGAAGCATATAATGCGTTCAAACAAATGAACGACCAGGTGAATAAAGACATTGTTAGTTTCCTTTGTCATGCAGGCATCCCCATGGAACAAACCAACGCAGGGCAGATCAAAGAAGGTCGTGAGAAGAAGACCGACATGAGCAAGATGAACGCCAATAAAACGGCGGTGGAAGCGGCAGGTAGCGATTATGCGGCCAATGAAAATGATTATTTCGATCCTTCAACACCGGTGAAACAGGAGCCAATACGGGTAGAACCTAAAATTGGAAGAAATGATCCCTGTCCATGCGGAAGTGGAAAGAAATTCAAACAGTGTCATGGAAAAGATAGCTAATGAACTATACTAAAAAATAATACGACCCATGCATTCACGAAAGTGAATGCATTTTTTTACATAACAGCAAATTCGTTTCTTTATCCTTTGATGAAGCGCTTCTTAAAAAATACGATCTTTTTTTTCTTGCTGATGATGTTATTGGCAGAGGGATTGGATTATTTTTTTTCGGTGAACCTGGGTCGTTCAAAAACCTTTGCATTGGGCGAATGCGATGTATGGAATGATATTAACAAAGGTAGAGTGAATGCCGACATGTTGGTGTATGGTTCTTCGAGGGCATGGGTGCACATCGATCCCGAAATGCTCAAGGATAGTTTCAAGGTAAGCGCCTATAATCTCGGTATTGACGGGCATAATTTCTGGTTGCAATACCTGCGGCATAAAGAACTGCTTAGATACAACAAAGTACCCCGCTTTATTATTTTTTCAGTAGATATTTTCACGCTTCAGAAACAACCTGATCTGTATAATGCAGCACAGTTTCTCCCCTTCATGCTTTTTAACAAGGACATCTATGATTATACTTCTTCATATAAAGGGTATAGCTTTTTCGATTACAGTGTACCGTTATATCGTTATGCCGGTAAAAGAGAATTGATCAAACAGGCAATCGATTTTGCCGTTCATCCCGACACGGCTGCACCCATGAGAGTAAAGGGCTACCGGGGCCAGGATAAATCCTGGAACAACGATTTTGAAAAAGCAAAAGCCTCGATGGAGTATTACGAAATAAAGATCGACAGCCCTACAGTGGCGCTTTTTAACCGTTTCCTTGCCGAATGCAAAGCAAAAAATATTGAGATCGTTTTTGTATATACACCGGAGTACATCGAGGGACAGCGCTTTGTAAAAGACCGGGAAAAGCTGATTGCATTATATGAGGGCATAGCCCGCAGGAACAATATTCAGTTTCTTGATTATTCTGCGGATTCTATTTGCCAACAGCAAAAATACTTTTACAATGCCATGCACCTGAACCGTGAGGGTGCAGAGTTATTTACCCGTAAACTGATCCATGATATCAAAGCCCGGCATGTATTTCCGGGTTTGAACCTGAACGAACATTGATCAGTTATTAATTGAGATCTTTAAATGAAATTTATTCCAGCTACGGTTACATGTTTATTTTTGAAGTATGAATATTAGTGATTATTTAGAACAGGAATTAACCAGTCCGGTAACTACCATTGCCGAATTGGAAGAGCAGGTGAAGTCTGCGATCAATCATCAACTTGCGGCCATTTGCGTACCTCCTTTAATGGTTAAGAATAGCCGGAAGCTTATCGGCAATGCTAATATTAAACTGGCTACCGTGATTGCTTTCCCATATGGATACAGTGCCATAGAAGCGAAACTGGCCGAAGTGGTGCTTGCCATTGTAGACGGAGCAGACGAATTGAATATGGTCATCAACCTGGTTGCCTTGAAAAACAACGACTGGCAATACCTGGCTAAGGAGATCAATAGTATTTTGCCGGTGTTGAGAAACAAACAGAAATTGATCAAAGTGATACTGGAAATAAACATGATGACAATGGAAGAGATCATTACCTGTTGCGACCTATACGGGGCTGCCGGCGTTGACTTTATCCAGTTATCTACAGGTATTAGCGGGGAGCCGGTTGCCAAAGAAAACATAACTTTAGTGCGCAAACACCTGGCAGAAAATGTTGGCATCAAGGTAACTTCGGGTAAGCTTACAGGTATGGAGGCTCAATGGTTCATCAATGCGGGGGCTACGAGGCTTGGGTGCAGTAATACAAATGAACTTGTTAATGTTTATTCGAAAGGGTAGGGTGGAATGATTTTTGAAAATGACAGATTAAATTATCAATATATGAAGGCAGGATTTTTATTTGTATTAGGTAGCCTGGTTGCTTTCAGCAGCATGGCCCAACCCGAAACAAAGGACAGTGTGGAGACAGGCAGTGTAACCATTCAGAAAGATCCCCGTATTGAAACGCTGGGAAAGAAATTAATGGAATACAATGAAAGCCTGGCCAATAAAATACAGATGCAGCCTGGTTATCGCCTGATGTTATTGAGTACGGCCGACAGGGC
>JAKQKY010000125.1 GCA_029560415.1 Bacteroidota bacterium
GGGTTTTTGGGACAATACTACCCCAACCAGTACCCGTTCTTATTTACGTAACCAGATTTATAATTTATACACAAACCTGGGGGCAAGTGGTGCCATTTGTGGTATCCTCTCTCAAAATGGAGGCAATGTTACCATTGCAAATAACGTCATTCATAGTCTGTTCCCTGGCCAGGAAGGTGTGGGAGCTGCGTTTGCAAAAGGCATTTCTATAAATGCAGGCACCACCAGTATGAAGATATACAACAACATGATCTCGCTCGACCTGAGCCAGGCTTTCGCACCGGCGGGTAATAGCCGACTGATTGGTAGCAATGCTGTAGCAGGTATCGACTACGTGGCGGGTTCAGCAACTGCTACAATCTATTACAATAGCATTCGTCTTGCTGGAGCAGGAAGTGGAACAGCATTTGGTTCCAGTGGCATCAGTATGATCACCGCAACAGCCACGTTTGATCTTCGTAATAATATCGTTTCAAATGTAATGACGCCGGGAGGTGTGGGTGCCGGCGTTTCTGCGGCATTACGCAATACAAGCTCATCAACGTATCTGGCTGCTTCCAATAATAACGATTGGTATACAACGCAGACAGCTACTACACCACTTTATTATAACGGTACTGCCTTTGCAACACTTGCTGCCTTTAAGGCCAGTGTAACACCACGCGAATCTAATTCGCTGGCAGATTTCCCGGATTTTGAGGATGTAGCACTTAATGACCTTCATTTGAAACCGGGCAGCAATTGTGGTCTCGATGGCAATGCTCAATACATTGCAACGTATACCGATGACGTTGACGCCACCAATATTCGTGATCTGAATGCTCCCGATATTGGAGCAGATGAATTTGATGCAACAGGCGGCGGAACAGGAACCTGGAAAGGCGTAAATACCAACTGGATGGATGTTCGTAACTGGTGTGGATCAGTACCAACTGTAACAACAGATGTGATCATTCCTGCCAGGGCAAGCGGTATTTACCCAATCATCACAACAACAGCACCTGTGGCCAGGAATATTACGATCAATGCAACGGCAAGCCTTACCATCGATAACGGCGGCCAACTTGCTAATAAAGGAACCTGGTTAAATAATGGTACCCTTACCAATAATGGAACGATAGTATTAAATGGTACAACAAACCAGGCCTTCCCGAATTCGGCAAGCGTTGGTACTTTGGCGGCTATGAAAAACCTTACCGTGAATAACCCCGCAGGTGCAACACTCGACCAGGCATTTACCATCGAGGGCGTACTTAAGCCTAAGAATGGTATCATAACCTTGAACAATGTGTTGATTACCTTACAGTCCCTTGCTACAGGTACTGCCAGTGTAGATACAGTAGAAGCAGGCGCAGGATTTACCTACAATGGTGTAAATGCCAAATTCAGCGTTGAAAGATATATTGCTTCTGCTACCAACCCCGCATGGAGGTTCTTAGCGGCACCAATCACGGGAGCACAAACCATCAACCAGGCATGGCAGGAAGGCCAGGTAGCTCCTACTTACACTGCAACCGGGTTTGGTATGCAGATCGTAGGTCCAGGCTCAACCGCTTTGGGTTTTGATGTGAACAACTCATTGACTTCGGTTAAAACATATTCACCGGTAATAAATAATTGGGTAAGCATTCCAAACACAAACAGCACACCCATTTCAACGAATGAAGGTTATATGGCATTTGTCAGGGGTGATCGCGGGTCTAATACATTTGGTTCAATGAGTGCAACCAGGCTTCGCATGGCAGGTCCTATCAAAACTGGTCCTGTTACCGTAAGTACGGCAGATGCAAATGTTGGACGCTTTATTTCGGTAGGTAATCCATACCCAAGTGCCATTGATTATGCTTCACCATCAACAGTTAAAACAGGCTTACAGGATGTATATTATATATGGGATCCGGCCCTGGGAACTTATGGTGCATACCAAACTTTCCTGGCACCATTCTATGATGCAACACCTGGTGGTGGAAGTTATGGAGGTGGTAATAAATTCATTGAATCAGGACAGGCATTCTTTGTAAGGGCCAATAACAGTGTAGCTCCACACTCCATTACCATCAATGAACAAAGTAAAGTGGGCAGTAACCAACTAGTGACAAGGGTGGATTTGCTGGGTAAAAAATTAAGTACACGACTCTTTGTGGGAACCGGTTCAAATGCTGCGTTATTTGATGGCAATCGTGTTTATTTTGATGCAGCATTCACCAATGCAGTGGATGATGGTGATGCAATTAAGATGACCAATTTCGGTGAGAGCATTGGAATCCTACGCGATGGACATATGATTTCAGTTGAAAGAAGGGCAGAGATCGTAAACACTGATACCATTTTCTATGCTTTAGGACAATTAAAACAGCAGGATTATCAATTGGAATTAACGGCTGAAAACCTTGCTTCGCCAATGCTTACTGCTTACCTGGAAGACGCCTTCCTCAACAGCAGTACAGTAATAGATCTGAATGTAGTAAGCAATATTACGTTTACCGTAACAGCTGATCCTGCTTCAAGAGCGGCTAACCGTTTCCGTTTGGTGTTCAAACAGCTTGGTCCTGTGCCTTTAACTTTCAGCAGCATTTCGGCTATTCGCCAGGATAGAAATATCCTCGTAAGCTGGAAAGTTGCAAATGAGCTGAATATCAGTAAATATGAAGTGGAGCATTCTTCTAATGGAAGGAACTTCAGCCTCCTGGGCACACAGGTAGCGAGGGGCAATGGTGCGGGAACAACGCTACAGTATAGCCTGTTGGATATACAGCCATTTGCCGGGGATAATTTCTTCCGTGTAAGGAGCATCGGTTTTGGTACAGATACCAAGTACAGTGAAATTGTAAAAGTGAATATGGCAGAAAATGCTTCAATGATCTCGGTGTATCCAAACCCTGTGAAGGATGGAAACATCGGGCTTAACCTGAATAACCTCCCGAAAGCAGACTATGACCTCAACCTGTATGGAGTGAATGGTCAACTGGTTCTTCGCCAGCGGATCAATCATCCGGGTGGAAGTCAGCGTTTAATGGTTCCCGTAGGAATGGGATATGCCAAAGGTGTTTACACACTGGAAATGATCAACAAGGTGAATGGAGATAAAAGGTACTTTAAGATCGTACTGGAGTAAGATCAGATAATCTTTTTAATGATGTTATATATAAAGCCTGCAGGAAACTGCAGGCTTTTATTTGAAATGAACCTGGTTGTATTCATCTATGTCTTTTTGTATGATCGCATTAACATTGATCCGTGCATTTTCGAATACATAAATGGATGTACCTTTTTCCCGGGCGAATTCGTTTTCAATCCTGCCAAAAAGATAAACTTTTTCAAACATTTTTTTCTCATCTGACCGATCCGTTTCACGATCGTAAATATCTTTTACACGGATCACATTTTTAATGGGCTTATGAAGGGGGATCCAATAAATGTAATCTGCATTCAAAGAAACCGCCCCGATGTTTTTGAAGGAAGAGTAATAATTGATGGCGCCGGCCTGTCCGTAATTATCGCAATACACAAGCGTATGTTCCTTATCACTTAACGTGGAATATGCGCTGTCAACCTTTGCGGCCAGTTCACTCCAGCCGAGCATATCAGCGAAGTCTTGTGGTAAGTCATGGTTTTTCCCATCTTCCCATCGCAGGATACCAATGTCTTTGTATTTCGCCAGGTACCGTTTAGTTTCAGCGGGTGGCTTGGTGGGGAATCCAATCATGAAGAGGGGAATGGAAATGATCACAACGATCGCTACCAACACCGGCATGATATAATTCTTTTGAAACTTCTTACATAGCGCTGCCAGGTACACTGCGCCAAAGGCGATAATTACAGGATATAACCCGATGGCATAGTAGCCTTTCGCTTTGAAATACATAAATGTAAAAAGTGAAATGAAAAAGCTCCAGAAAAATAACCTGAACGGTTTGTGTTGGCGGTAAGTGAAAAAAGAAACTAAACCTGCTACGATCACAAATAATGATGATATGAAAAATAACAGCTGTTCTTTGAGGAAACCACTTCGTTCAACATGTACCAGCTGGGTACTGTTAAGCTCTTTTAATTGATAATAAGTGGGGAAGTCATGTTGGTATTGCCACAGGAGGTTCGGGCTTATGATCAGCAAAGCCAGCCCTGCTGCTATGTAGAGATGTTTGTTGAGAAATATTTTCCTGTGTGATGTAAGGAGGAATGCAGGAGCCAGGCCTATGATAGCAAAAGCAATATTGTACTTGCTTAAAAAACCCAGCGCACATGCAATGGCAGCTGCGTATATCCATCGGGGATAGCTTGTCTGTATAAACCTGCTGACACAATAATATAAAAAGGTCCACCAGAATATGTCTAGTGAATTTGGCTGGAACAGGATATTGACACGTAATATCGCAGAAACCAGGATTGCGGTAGCGCCAAGTATCAACGCTGGTAGATCTGCGTTCAGGGCTTCCATCATTTTCCACGTGAAGTAAAGGGTTCCTGCACCAAAGAGAGCAGGAAAAAATTTTACCCAGAAAACACCGTTGCCCAGTATCTTGATAAGCCACGCTATCCATGAACTCATTGGGGGCACCGATATGTATCCCCAGGAAAGATGATTGGCCTGGTCGAGGTGAAGGTATTCATCCCGTTGCAGATCGTAAACGGGATTGATCAATGTATACGATAAAACGAATTTCAACAGGATGAAACCAATAAGGATCAGTGTTTGCTTTTTCATGTATAGGAGATAAATTCCCTGTAAATATATATCTTCATTGATGTTCCCGCAGCGTAAATTTGCATGAACGGTTCCATTAAACATCATTCAATTTGAAACCAGCCATAACTAAGTTATTTAATGATTTTTTCCACAGTGAAAAAGCCGGGGGCTTTATCCTGATATTTTGCACAGTGATTTCTATTTGGGTTACCAATAGCGGGATGGGGGCTGGTTACCTGGATTTCTGGCATATGTCTGTTGGATTCGATATGGGCATCCTTCACCTCAATCACTCCCTCGAATATTGGATCAATGATGGCTTGATGACGATTTTCTTCCTGCTCGTTGGCCTTGAGATCGAAAGGGAATTGTATATTGGTGAACTATCCACTTTTAAAAATGCCTCTCTTCCATTGTTTGCTGCAATTGGAGGCATGATCGCTCCTGCAGTCATTCACTATGCATTTAACCAGGGCCTGGAAACCCAATCTGGATTTGGAATTCCCATGGCAACAGATATCGCTTTTGCTTTGGGTGTTTTATCCTTGTTGGGAAAACGGGTACCACTAACCTTAAAAGTATTCCTGGCTGCTTTTGCCATCATCGACGACCTGGGCGCTATTATCATCATTGCTTTATTTTATACGGATCATTTTTCTTTTTTGTATTTCGGGCTGGCGATGGGTTTGTTTGGCTTGCTGACACTTTTTAACCGGCTGAAAATAAATCATTCGATTGCTTATATATTGCCTGGTATCATGATGTGGTATTGTATGTTACAGTCAGGCGTACACGCAACCATCAGCGGAGTGATGCTTGCATTTGCCTTGCCCTTTGGCAAAGGAGATGAACGGTCGATTTCTTATCGTTGGCAGCACGTACTTCATAAGCCTGTGGCTTTTTTGATCCTGCCTTTATTTGCCCTGGCCAATACCTGTATAGAATTTGCTGATGGTTGGCATAAGCAACTGTTTTCACCAAACAGCCTGGGCATCATGCTGGGTTTATTAATGGGTAAGCCTATCGGTGTGATGTTATTTGCCTTTGCGGCGGTAAAGCTTAAGATCAGTAGCCTGTCGGAGGATATCAGTTGGCATCACCTGGTAACTGCGGGTATCCTTGGCGGCATTGGATTTACCATGTCGGTATTTATCACTTTACTCGCATTCAACGAAGGAGCCATCGTTATTGCATCTAAAACGGCCATCCTCTTATCTTCTGTCGTGGCCGGAATTACAGGGTTTATTTATCACAAAGTGTTTGCTCCCCGAACAACTGAGCCTGGTGAATAATGACCAGGGGTAAAAACCTGGAAAGAAAATGTACTCCTTTATTTTTTGCTAAAAGACCCTGGTCAGTGAAAGGCCTATCCATACAGCCAATAAACACAATACAAAACTGCTGATAGCATATAATGCGAAGGTTGTATAATCAGATTGTTGCAAGAGAAGTATGTTCTCGTAAGCAAAAGCAGAAAATGTCGTATATCCCCCACAGATACCAATGGTTAAGAACATCCGCCAGGGCGAATCGTGAAACATAAAGCGTTGTGAAAGTCCAAACACAATTCCTATGACCAGGCAACCGATGATATTCACCATCCATGTACCCAGCGGAAATAACAGGCCCGGAAATTGTTTAGTGAAAAATAAAGTGGTGAGATACCGTAAAACGGTTCCGATGAAGCCGCCTGCTCCTATGATCAACACATTTTTTATCATGCTGTTTTCTTTTAATTGGCATTCATGGCAACTATCCATTAAATAATAGTTGTTTGCTTCTCACACAAAGATAATATTTAAAGCCATTTCAGCCGGAACGACGACTGTTGTTATACAATTCCGGAAAATGAAAGATGGATACCAGTTGATTCTTATTGTTTTTTCATTCTTTATCCTTATTTTAGTATCAACAATGAATCAAACAACAGCCCATAATATCCTGGTAGCGTTAACCGATACTACGACTACCACAACCCGCCAGGGTTGTACTTTACCATATTAACCAACGGGCATAAGCTGATAACAGGTACAAACCCTGAACATTTCAGCATCTTTATAAACATTCAATTTATTTTCATGCAGGTCTTAAAATTCGGAGGCACCTCTGTTGCCAATGCAGATAACATCAATAAGGTAATCTCCATTGTTCATGACGCGATCAATAAAGACAAGACCATCGTGGTCGTTTCTGCCCTTGGCGGCGTAACGGATCTTTTACTTGATGCTGCTTTACTGGCTGCAGAAGGTAAAGAATCCTATAAAGAAAAACTTGGCGTTGCACTTGATCGTCATGTCGCCTGTGTGCAGCAATTGATCAATGGAACAGGCCGGGATCAAATGTTGGCACTGGTGCAGCGTTCATTCGAGGAGATCGAAGGCCTTTGCAGTGGTTTATTTTTGCTGGGAGAACTCACGGCCCGTTCCAAGGACCGCATCAGCCATTACGGCGAATCGCTTTCTTCACAGATTATTACAGAAGCTTATAATGAAAAACATTCGGGTGCCACCTGGAAAGACGCAAGGGAACTGATCCTTACCAATTCGGCATATAGCGCTGCTGTTGTAGACTTTGCCAGCAGCAATGGTAAAATACAATATTATTTCGCCAGTGATCCATCGGAATTATTTATTGTACCCGGTTTCATTGCTGCCGATAGAAATGGAATTACGACTACACTTGGCCGTGGGGGGTCTGACTATACCGCTGCCATCATTGCTGCTGCATTAAATGCACGTAACCTTGAAATATGGACAGATGTGAGTGGCATGATGACCGCCGATCCCAGGCTTACCAGCAATGCACGAATCATACCACAGATATCTTACCAGGAAGCAATGGAGCTA
>JAKQKY010000140.1 GCA_029560415.1 Bacteroidota bacterium
ACCAGGCTGCTTCCAAGGCAGTAGAAACCACGTTTGGTAAAGTCCCGATCCCCGTAAGAGGTGGTGGCAGTATTCCGATCTGTACCATCCTCGAAAAAGAACTGGGCGTGAAAATCGTGTTCATGGGCATGGGACTGGACAATGACAATCTGCATAGCCCGAATGAGAAGTACAATATTGAGAATTATTATAAGGGAATTGAAACGATCCCTTATTTCCATAAGTACTTCGCCGAGTAGGGGGAAAGTAAAAATTAAAAAGTCAAAAGTCAAAATGGGACCAGTCTTCCGGTTTTGACTTTTTTTTATTTGGAAGAGTGTAAAGTAAACTTTACATTAGTAAAATAAATAAAAGCGATATGACGAAACTCCTTTTGCCACACCGGTTTAAAAAAATAGGGATGCTGATTCTCCCCCTGGGAATGTTTCTTTGGATAAGCGGGCAGTTAGGTTTGTTTAATCCAATTTTAACCTCCTTGCGTTTCCGTTGGCCAGGCTTTCAGTTGATCCTGATAACCGGATTCTTTTCTTTCCTGGCAGGTATTTACTTCCTGATATTCTCCAAAGAAAAAAAGGAAGATGAGTTTATACAACATATCCGGCTCGAAAGCTTTCATTTCGCAGCCCTTTTCCAATTGATCTTCTTTGTCCTGCTTTTTTTGGTGATGGCCATCTTCTCCCTTGATCGCGGCGGAGAATCGGCACTTATACTTATACTGGCTGGTGCTATATTTCTTTTCTGGCTGGCCTATATCATCCGGTTCAACTTTATACTTCATGTTAAAAACAGGGTTACCCGGGAATAATGAAAAACAAGGTAAAGGAGTATCGTACTGAGCAGGATATGACACAACAGGAACTGGCCGATGCCATTGGTGTGTCCAGGCAAACTATCTTTGCCATGGAAACATCCCGCTATGTTCCGTCTACGATCCTGGCTTTAAAACTGGCCCTGATCTTCAGGAAAAAAGTGGAGGATTTATTTGAACTGGAAAAAAAAGACTGAACCGTGAGACAAGTCCTGCTTTAATGACTATTCATTTTTTTACTTTTTAATTTTGACTTTTGACTTCTTCAGAAAAACTCCGCCTCGACAAATACCTGTGGTCCATCCGTCTCTTTAAAACCAGAAGCGCTGCCTCCACTGCCTGCGAGAGTGGTAAGGTGAAATATGATGGAAATGCCGCCAAACCGGCCAGGAGTGTAAGCGTGGGGGATGAATATGAGGTAAAGACCGAAGCCAAACGCTGGCGGATCAAAGTGACGGGCTTGCTGCATAACCGGATGGCCTATGCGGAAGCCATCAAATACTATATCGATATTACCCCCGAAGAAGAACTGCAACGTATCCAGTACCAGGCCGCAACCTTTCATACTGGCAAAAGGAGAAGCAAGATCGGCCGGCCAACCAAAAAAGAAAGAAGAGAATTAGATGATTTCCTGGAAGATTAAGCCAGGGTGGATATACTCCGGATAAAGTCTGGATTTTTTTCATCCAACAGGTCGCCGAGCGTTTTAGCTGAAAACTCAGCCAGCATATCATCCCGCAGCTTTAACATCTGATAATGCAGCGGACAGGGATTGTCGCTTTTACATTTACGCAGGCTCAACACACAGTTATTGAATTGTTCCACCCCGTCGGTGATCTTGACCAGTTGTATTATTTTTGATTTCAATGTATGATCATTCAACGAAAAACCACCATAAGGTCCCTTGATGGAATGTAGAATTCCCTCTTTTACCATTGTTTTCATGATTTTGGCGAGAAAATGTCGGGGGACTTTCAGTTTTTCCGCCATCTCGTCCAATTGCACTTTTCTACCCTCCTGCTGGATCAGGGCTACGTAAAGCACCCCACGAAGGGCATATCCGAATGATTTTGAAAGAAACATAGATTTTGAATAATTGGCAAAAGTACCGGGTTTACTTATTGCGGCAACTGACAAGTATCAATATAAGAAATGATGTCGGTCACCAATACCCCCCACCTGGTCCGGAATATATTTGAACCCCCAAAGGTGACAACTATCACAGAAGAGATTGATATATATCAGACCCGGATCTTTTTCCCGAAAATACATTTGCTCCATTAAAGACATTAATATCTTTTTTAACTTTAGAGGTTCAACCTCATTTAACTCAACAAAACAAACAAATCATGAAACGCAATCTGATTCTCTCCACCGTGCTGCTAAGTGCAGCCTGCTTAATCACTTCCTGCAACGAAGGGGTAAAAGAAGACCCGAAGCCCATTGATGTGCAGGAACTGACCAAGGACCAGCCCGAAACC
>JAKQKY010000227.1 GCA_029560415.1 Bacteroidota bacterium
AGGAAAGCTTACTACTTTCCACACAATACAAAACTGGAATTGATCTGGACAACAGTGCCTGCGATATTCCTTACAGTATTGGTTGTATTTGGTTTGAAGTACTGGTTCAAGATGACGGGAGAAGCGCCAAAGGATGCAATCGTTGTGGAAGTTACAGGTCACCAGTTTGGATGGGAATACCGCTACCCGGGTCCGGATAAGACATTGGGAGCAAAGAATTTTAAATTATCAAAAGGTGCTAACAGTCTTGGGGTTGATTTTGATGATCCTGCCGCCAAAGACGATATACATGTGGCAACAACGATGTACCTGCCGGTTGGCAAGCCTGTGAAGTTTGTTATTAATGCCCAGGATGTGATACACGATGTGGGTCTTTCTCACTTCCGTTTAAAAATGGATGCTGTACCTGGAATTCCTACAACACTTTGGTTTACTCCTTTGTATACAACAGCACAAATGAAGGAAATGACAAATAACCCCGACTTTGTATACGAGTTAAGTTGCGACCAGATGTGTGGTAAAGGCCATTATTCAATGAGGGGAGTTATCACTGTCGTTAGCGAGGAAGCCTATAAATTCTGGCTGGCTCAGCAAAAGCCTGAGATCTGGACGGTAAGGCCCGAAACAGCACCAAAGCCAGCTGGTACACCTGCAGTAACTGACAGTGCAGCTGCAGCAAAGCCTGCAACGCCAGTAGCGGCACTAATGGGAACAAAATAATTTATTAAAGATATTATTGAAAACTAATTATAAAAAATGAGTACCTCAGCAGTATTACACAACGCAGATGTTCACACACATGATGCACATCATGAGCATCACCACCATGAAACGTTTATATCAAAATATGTTTTTAGCCAGGATCATAAAATGATCTCGAAACAGTTTTTAATCACTGGTATAATATGGGCCATTATTGGTGGCTTGTTTTCTGTATTATTCCGCTTACAATTAGGGTATCCGGATACAACATTCCCCTTTTTGGAAGATTTACTTGGCAATTGGGCAAAAGGCGGTAAACTGCAGCCTGAATTTTATTACGCCCTGGTAACCATGCATGGAACTATACTTGTTTTCTTTGTATTAACAGCAGGTCTTAGCGGCACTTTCGCCAACTTTTTAATTCCATTACAGATTGGTGCAAGGGATATGGCGTCTCCCATGCTGAACATGTTAAGCTATTGGTTCTTTTTCCTGGCTTCTATTATCATGTTTGCATCATTATTCGTGCAAACAGGGCCTGCAAGCGGTGGCTGGACGATTTACCCGCCACTCAGTGCTTTGGGCGATGCATCCAGTGGTTCTAAAATTGGTATGGATCTTTGGTTAGTGAGTATGGCCATGTTTATTGTGAGTTCTTTATTGGGTGGTTTAAACTATATATCCACCATTCTCAACCTTCGTACCAAAGGTATGAGCATGACAAGGATGCCGCTGACTATTTGGGGACTTTTCTTTACAGCAGTATTAGGTGTTCTGTCTTTCCCGGTATTGTTATCAGGTGCCATTCTATTGTTATTCGACCGCAATCTCGGCACAAGCTTTTACCTGAGTGATATCTATATCAATGGTAAGATATTACCCAATGAGGGTGGCAGTGCCATTCTTTTCCAGCACCTTTTCTGGTTCCTCGGTCACCCCGAAGTGTATATCATATTGTTACCGGCAATGAGTATGTCGTCGGAGATCATCAGCGTTAACAGCCGCAAACCAATATTTGGTTATATGGCCATGGTGGGTTCAATGTTTGCAATTGCAATACTTGCTTTCCTTGTTTGGGCACACCATATGTTTGTCACGGGCTTAAACCCGTTCCTGGGGGCCTTCTTTGTTTTACTTACACTATTGATAGCGGTACCTTCTGCGATCAA
>JAKQKY010000261.1 GCA_029560415.1 Bacteroidota bacterium
ATCCTTGGTTTGAGGTCGAAGAATTGCTGGGTATTGTCGCTATGACCAATCGGTCCACTGATGATCAGCGGGGTACGGGCATCATCGATCAATACGCTATCCACCTCATCCACCATGGCAAAGTGGTGTTTGCGTTGCACCATTTCATCGGGAGTGTGCACCATGTTATCTCTCAGGTAATCGAAACCAAATTCGTTGTTGGTGCCGTAAATAATGTCTGCGTTGTATGCCTTGCGACGGGCGTCGCTGTTGGGTTCGTGCTTATCGATACAATCAACTCTTAGTCCCAGCCATTCAAAGATGGGGCCATTCCATTCACTATCCCTTCGGGCCAGGTAATCATTCACGGTAACGATGTGTACACCTTCACCGGCCAATGCATTGAGGTAAGCCGGCAAGGTACTTACCAGCGTTTTACCTTCACCGGTAGCCATCTCGGCAATTTTACCTGAATGAAGTACGGCACCACCGATGAGCTGAACATCGTAATGAACCATGTTCCATTTTACGATGGTTCCACCGGCGGTCCATGCATTTTTGTAAATGACTTTATCTCCTTCAATACTGATATGATCTTTTTTAGCGGCCAGTTCCCTGTCGAGGTCAGTGGCTGAACTCTCGATGGTTTCATTTTCTTTAAAACGACGACTGGTTTCTTTCACCACGGCAAATGCATCGGGCATTATTTCGAGGAGCACTTCTTCGATCTTTTGATCCCTTGTTTTTTTAAGTTCGTCTACTTCTTTATATATGGCATCCCGGCCATTGATATCTTCGAGTGGAAGATCCTCGGCCTGTTTATTTTTTGTGGCGATCTGGTTATCAGTATCGGCCAGGTGCGCTTTGATCCTGGTGCGAAACTCCTGCGTTTTATTCCTCAGTTGATCGTTTGTCAGTGATTGATGCGCTGCAAAAAACTGGTTGATCTTTTCAACCTGGGGCATGATCTTCTTAACGTCTTTCTCGCTTTTGTTGCCGCCAAAAATTTTTGAAATAATACCTAACATAATTTTTCCGTTGGTGGATGTATTATAAATAATATGTAATAAAAAGAATCAATGCTGTCAAATACAATGCTATAAACACTAACCTCGCCAAATTGACAGGGCGCCAAAGGTACAAAGAACTTTCAGAGTTTTGAATTGACAGGGATATTATAACGTGGTCAAACTTAAATTGCCGGATCATGGTGGTTTTGGATGCAAAGCAACCCATCATTCAAGGTTTTTACCAAATTAATCCACATCGGCAATTTTCGGGTTTTGCCCCCTTGAATTTTAAGGATATTGCCCTACCTTTGCGGCTCTTAAAATTGGGGTAGCGGGCCTGCAGGGCTTTATACCGGTTCAAATAAAAATATCATACGTATGAGTGGTGCTTTAAAAGAAGTTAGAAACCGGATCAAAAGTGTACAAAGTACTCAACAGATCACCAAGGCGATGAAAATGGTAAGTGCGGCCAAATTACGCCGTGCCCAGGATGCTATCACCCAAATGCGCCCATACGCCCAGAAATTACAGGAAATGCTCAGCAATATTGTGAGCAGCAGCGAAGGAGATGTGGCCATGGACCTTGCTTCTGTAAGGCCGGTAGAAAAAGTACTCATTATAGTGGTAACCAGCGACCGTGGACTTTGCGGCGGCTATAACAGTAATTTAATTAAGCTTGCCAAGCAGCTCATTCTTGAAAAATATCCCGCACAACAAGCCAAAGGGCAGGTACGGATTCTGCCAATCGGCAAAAAAGGCTACGAACATTTTACCAAGAATGGATTTAAAGTGGTTGATGCTTATTGGGACATATTTACCGGTTTAAGCTTCGACAAAGTGCAGACAGCTGCCAAATACGCCATGGACGCCTTTGCGGCAAAAGAAGTAGATGCCGTGGATGTTATTTATAGCGAGTTTAAGAATGCAGCAACCCAACGTTTTATTGCAGAACCCTTCCTTCCCGTGCAAAAAGTAGCAGATAACGGAAGTAAAAAGAAGGCAGATTTTATTTTTGAACCCAACCAGGCAGTTCTCATCGAAGAATTAATGCCTAAAATTCTCAATACACAACTTTACAAAGCTGTTTTGGATGCCAATGCCAGTGAGCATGGAGCACGGATGACGGCGATGGACAAAGCCAGTGACAATGCCAACGAATTGCTGAAATCGTTGAAAATCAGCTACAACAGGGCAAGGCAGGCTGCGATCACGACCGAGCTTACTGAAATTGTAAGCGGAGCCGCTGCATTACAGGGATAATTGGTGGAAAATATGCGGCCGCATTCATTTGCAGATGTAAAGATTACCATTAATTTACAGGCGAATCATTACATGGCAGCAAGCCATTAAACAGCAAATCATTCAAGCAACCAATGGAAATTTCTCATATCATACCTCATATTGAAGCGCTCATATTTGCCAGTGACAAACCATTGACCACATTGGAAATAACTGAACTGGTGAATACAGCACTGGGTTTCATTGAAGACCGGGCCAGCCTGGAACAGGTGGAAACTGCCATAGAAGGCATCAAAGAAAAATACGACGCTGAATTTTATGCTTTTGAATTAAAACAGAGTGGTGGTGGATGGCAATTCCTTACCAAGGCCGATTACCATAAAACCGTAGCCCTGCTCAATGGCGATAAATTCATCAAGCGTTTATCTGCAGCAGCATTGGAAACCCTGGCGATCATTGCTTATAAACAGCCGATCACCAAGAGCGAGATCGAATCTATACGAGGTGTGAACTGCGACTATGCTGTTCAGAAGTTACTTGAAAAAGACCTTGTGATCATATCGGGCAGAAACGAAGATGCCGTGGGAAAACCACTCATCTATGCTACTTCAAAATCATTCATGGATTATTTTGGCATCAACAGTGCCGATGAACTCCCAAAGATCAGTGAAGTGCTGATGGAAGAGCTGGTAAAAGCCACCGTGATCAGTGAAACCGATCAGCCAGATCATCAGCAGGAAATTCCTACAGGAATTGAAGTGGAAAAAGAAGCTGGTGAAAAAAAAATGAAAGTAACGACTGAAACAGAAGTGCTGGAAGTTGAATCCGTATTAACAGAAGTAACCCAGGATGAAGATCCGGGCCATGAAGCCTGATGAAAAAATTAAAAAGATAAAGGCATTTATGATGCCTTTTTTTATGCAATAAACCCGCCGCTCACAATGCCAGAAAATATTTCACAGCAACAACTGATTGATATCGCCTCGGAGTTTGGAACACCGGTATATGTTTATCATGCCGAAAAAATGGCCACACAATACCAGAAACTGAAACAGGCTTTCCGGGGTTGCGATGCCCGTATTTTCTTTGCCTGTAAAGCTTTAACGAATGTGAATGTGTTGAAATGGATGCAATCAATGGGATCTTCGCTTGATTGTGTAAGCATTAATGAAGTAAAGCTCGGGCTAATGGCTGGCTTTGCGGCCGACCAAATCTTATACACGCCTAACTGTGTTGATTTCAATGAGATCCTGGAAGCGAAGGGCCTGGGGGTTCACATCAACATCGATAATATATCTATCCTCGAACAATTTGGAAATAAATTTGGCAGCAGCTACCCGGTTTGCATCAGGCTGAACCCACACATCATGGCTGGAGGAAATTTTAAAATATCAACCGGCCATGTCGATAGTAAATTCGGCATTTCCATTCACCAGATGCGCCATATCGAACGCATTGTAAAAACCACGAAGCTACAGGTGCAGGGCATTCACATGCATACCGGCAGCGAGATCAAGGACATCAATGTTTTCCTGATGGGACTTGAAGTGATGTTTGATATGGCAGAACATTTTCCAAACCTGGCCTACATCGACCTGGGCAGTGGTTTTAAAGTACCTTATCAACCCGGCGAAACGGAAACGGATGTTAACCTGTTGGGCGAAAAAGTTGCCGAGGCATTTGCTAAACATGAAAGTGAAACCGGTAAGAAGCTACAGGTTTGGTTTGAACCTGGGAAGTACCTGGTGAGCCAGTCGGGATATTTTATTGTAAAGGCGAATGTGATCAAACAAACACCAGCCACTGTTTTCGTGGGCGTGAACAGCGGATTCAACCACCTTATTCGTCCCATGATGTATGAAGCCTATCATCATATCGAAAATATTTCAAACCCACAGGGTATTGAAAGGATTTATACGGTGGTAGGAAATATCTGCGAAACCGACACATTTGCCTGGGATCGTACCTTGCCGGAAGTAAGAGAGGGCGACCTGCTTGTCTTTCACAATGCCGGCGCCTATGGTTTTGAGATGTCATCCAATTTCAACTCACGGTTAAAGCCAGCCGAAGTTATGTTTATGAATGGAAATGCCCGCCTGATCCGCAGGAGAGATAGCTTTGAAGATCTGCTGAAGAACCAGGTGATTGACTGATTAAGACCATATTTGTAAACTTTCGCCAAACCTTAACGACCTGTTGCAAAATAGGTTTGTACATGTGGATATTTCTTACAAAATTTATAGAAGCAAATAACTGCACTTTAAATTTACCATTATGTACTCCGGTCACCGATTTTTTCCCGCCATTAAAAATGCGGCCTGTTTTTCGTTTTTCATTTTGTTAATGGGTATTGTTTCCTGCAAAAAAAAGGAGCAATGGATCGATGTAGATCCGGCATTTGCAAAATATATTGAGGCATACAGCACCGGCATAGTATCCAAAACAAGTGCCATCCGGATACAGCTTTCTACAGATGCCGCCACAACACATACCGTTGGCCAACCAGTAAAGGAAGACCTCTTTGAATTTACGCCTTCTTTAAAAGGTAAAGCCATATGGCTGGATGCCAGGACCATCGAATTTAAGGCGGAAAAGAACATGCTCCCCGATCAGTTATACACGGTAAATTTTGCGCTTGGAAAAGTAACAAAAGTACCTTCAGCTTATGACGAATTCAAATTCAACATACAAACCATCAAGCCTGCGTTTAAAGTAAAGCAGTACGGATTAAGAAGCAGTGGAGAAAAAGCCAGCATGTTTTTAAATGGAGATATTTTAACTGCCGATACCGAAGAACCAGCCCTTGTAGAGAAACTATTAACGATCGACCATCCGGGGAGTACCTATAAAATTCTGTGGCAGCACAGTAATTCAGGCAAAACACATGGCTTTACCATCAATTCCATCAAACGATCCGATAAAGAAACCAAGCTGCAGCTAAACTGGAACGGAAGCCCATTGAACATCAGCAATACAGGAAGTGAAACACTAGCAGTACCTGCTGTTGGCGATTTTAAAATACTTAATATAGTTGCGGTAAATGATGCGCAACAATATGCTTCTGTTCAGTTCAGCAACCCGGTAGCCGTTGGGCAGGATCTTACCGGTCTCATTACGGTAAGCAATCAATCTGATGTATCCTATACGATCAACGGCAGCGAAGTAAAATTATTCATCGGCGGTAAAGCTGATGGAAATTATACCGTAAATGTAAACGCCGGCATCAAAGACAGTTGGGGAGCCAGTTTAGCCAATGGATTCACGGCCAACGTGGTTTTTGAAAACCGCCTGCCCTCTGTAAAGATCCATGGAAAAGGAAACATTCTCCCGTCAACGGGCAAACTGGTGTTGCCTTTTGAAGCCGTTAATTTAAGTGCGGTGGATATCAGCATTATTAAAATTTATGAAAACAATGTGCCGCAGTTCCTGCAGGAAAACGACCTTGCAGGTACCAGTGAATTACGGCGTGTAGGCAAGCCCGTTATACAAAAAACATTGCGGCTTGATGATGATAAAACCCTTGACCTGCACCAGAAACAGCGGTTCTCACTAGATATTGACAAATTCCTGAAAACCGAGCCAGGAGCCTTATACCGGGTAACCATCGGCTTTAGGCCGGATTATTCACTGTACAGTGCCAATAGCATTGATACAACTTCTGGCGGAGAAAACAATGAAGAGGGTGAAGATGAAGAATATGGCAATTACGGCGGTAGCAACCAGGACAGTGATGATGCATTCTGGAGCCGTTATGATAATTATTATCCGTATGGCTATAACTGGGAGCGCCGGGATGATCCTACAAGCAAATCATATTACAATAAAGACCGTTGGGCAAGCCGTAATATCCTTGCCAGCAACATTGGACTAACGGCCAAGCGTAGCAGCACCAATAATTTATTTGTTGCAGTAAGCAGTATCCTCAGTACCGAACCAATGAGTGGCGTAGAACTCAATGTACTGGATTACCAGTTGCAGGTGATCGGCAAATCGAGCAGTGGGTCGGATGGCTTTGCCAATATAGAGTTGAAACAGAAGCCTTACCTGCTATTGGCCAAAAAAGGGAGTGAACGTGGATACCTGAAACTGGATGATGCGAGTTCGCTTGCGTTAAGCAGATTTGATGTTGGCGGCGAAGAAGTAAAAAACGGCATCAAAGGATTCATTTTCGGGGAAAGAGGTGTATGGCGGCCTGGCGACAGCATGTATATCAACTGCATCGTAGAAGATAAAACAGGGAATCTTCCGCCCGATCACCCGGTTGAATTCAACTTGTTTACACCGCAGGGACAATTATTCCGCAAAGCCATCCAGAATAATGCGCCAGATGGATTTTATGTATTCAAAGTAGCTACCGATCCTTCTTCCCCTACCGGAAGCTGGCTGGCTTCAGTGAAAGTAGGTGGCGCTGTTTTCAATAAGAAATTAAAGGTGGAAACGGTGATGCCTAACCGCTTAAAGATAAACCTCGATTTTGGAAAAGACGCTGTACTTGGCGTAAACAGCAGCAATAGTGGTAACCTGCATGCAGCGTGGCTTTTTGGCAGCCCGGGTAAAAATCTAAAAACAAAGATCGATGCCGTATTAACAGCCAGGAAAACTCAATTCCCGAAATTTGCCGGTTATGATTTTGACAATCCTACAGCAGATTATACTACCCAAAACAAAACCATTTTCGATGGCACTTTAGATGAAGCTGGCAATACAACGGTGAAACCTGATTTTGAAACAGAAGGTACAGCGCCCGGCATGTTAAACGCCAGCCTGTTGGTGAAAGTGTTTGAGCCTGGTGGAAGTTTTAGCATCGATAATATGTCGGTACCATATAGTCCATACGCAAGTTATGCAGGCATAAAATTACCAGATGGCGAAAAACCATTTGATTATTTACTAGCTGGCAAACAACACACCGTGCAGATCGTGAATGTAGACAACAAAGGAAACCTGGAAGCCGGCAGCCGGGAAATGGAAGTTCAGTTTTTCCGTATTCAGTGGCGTTGGTGGTGGGATGAAGGTGGCGATAATCTCAGCAATTTCACCCAGGATGAATACAACAAACTGATCAAAAAGGAAAACATAACGGTGAACAATGGACGCGGGCAATGGAGTTTCGATGCGTCGCCTAATGAATGGGGCCGATTCCTCGTTTTGGTGAAGGACCTGAGCAGCGGGCATACAACAGGATCTACTTTTTACATTGATGAACCGGGTTGGCAAAGCAGGTCGGGCGATGGCGACCAGTCAGCAGCTTCCATGTTATCGTTTAGCAGCAACAAGGAGAAATACAATGTCGGCGACGAGATCAGTTTAACCATCCCGAGTGCAAAGGGTGGTCGTATGCTGGTGAGCCTGGAAAACGGAAGTCATGTTATTAAATCGTTCTGGCAGGAAACCAAACCCGGGCAAACAAAGATTAGCTTCAAGGCAACAGAGGATATGACTCCTAATATTTACGCAACGGTAAGCCTGTTGCAACCACATGCCCAAACGATCAACGATCTGCCCGTGAGAATGTATGGTTCCATTCCTTTGTTCATAGAAGATAAGAATACGATTTTGAAACCGGTTATTTCCATGCCAGCTTCTATCCGGCCCGAACAGGAGGTGTCCATTTCCGTTAGTGAAGAACAGGGAAAAGAGATGACCTATTGCCTGGCAGTAGTAGATGAAGGCCTGCTGGATCTTACCCGATTTAAAACACCCGATCCGCATGCTTCCTTTTATGCAAGGGAAGCCCTCGGCGTAAAAAGTTTCGACCTGTTTGATTATGTGATCGGAGCCTGGGGTGGCGACCTGGAAAGGATCCTGACCATTGGCGGTGATGCAGATGCCGGTCCGGTAAAACAAAAAACGGCCAACCGGTTTAAACCGGTAGTAACTTATCTCGGGCCATTTCATTTGAAACGAGGTGAAAAACAAACAAAGAAATTCCGCATGCCGGCTTATATAGGCTCAGTAAGAACCATGCTGGTAGCGGCGCACAAAGGAAGCTATGGGTTTGCAGAAAAAGCTGTGGCGGTAAAGAAACCTTTGATGGTACTAACCACGTTGCCAAGGGTATTGGCA
>JAKQKY010000264.1 GCA_029560415.1 Bacteroidota bacterium
GATGGCCACACTCACCCCGTTCTTGATCACATTGCCCAGCGAAAACGAAGCGATCAATGCCTGGGTAACTTTTTCAATATCAATGATCAAATCATCAAACTGTTTACGGTCGGCAAATGTCACATCCTCGGTTGCAAAATCAAGTTCAAGTTCTATCAGCGAGGCAAATTTTATAAGCTGCTCCCGCATCACCGCCAATTGGTGAGAAAAGCCACCGCGGATATTGTGCAACGCCGTTTTACGGGAAGCTTCTGTATTCGAAACGATCAGGTCGGCCACCGCCTCGGCTTGGGTAAGATCAAGTTTGCCCTGTAAAAAAGCCCGTTGGGTAAATTCTCCCGGCCTGGCCAGTCGGGCACCCTGGCGAATACAGGCTTCTATGATCTGCTGCTGAATGAATGGACTACCATGACAGCTAATTTCAATAATATCTTCGCCGGTATAACTCTTCGGACCTTTATAAATAGATACCACTACTTCATCCAGGGCGTTGCCGTTTTCTTTTAACAAGCCCACATGTAACGTATGGGATGGTTGTGCCAGCA
Source organism: Bacteroidota bacterium (assembly GCA_029560415.1). Taxonomy (GTDB): domain Bacteria; phylum Bacteroidota; class Bacteroidia; order Chitinophagales; family Chitinophagaceae; genus Ferruginibacter. Next base: position 546 of record JAKQKY010000264.1, read on the forward strand.
GATCTTTGGAGGGGAACAAATTTGCCGCTATCCGGATCGCATCTTTCCCACTGAGCCTGATCACCGCAATAGCACTTACTCCCGGCGCCGTCGCCAAGGCAACAATGGTATCATCCCAACCCGATAACTTATTGATCATGTTGCAAAGATACCTACTGAGTTTGGCTGCCGAAAATTGTTATGCATAAAAAAACTCCCGGGATAACCGGGAGTTGTATACAGTGTTTGAATGCTGACTTAGTTTTCAGCCACCACGAAAGTGATTGGCTGCCTGCGGTAAGCGTTTACGTTACGCCCGTTCTGCAGCGCTGGCGTCCATTTAGGGCCTTTCTTGATGATCTTTACCGCTTCTGATTCCATACCATGACCAAAGGATGTTTCAGCCACTACATCGCTGATACTGCCATCCCTGCTCACGATGAAACGAACGATCACCTGGTAAGTTCCTTCCGGTGCGCCATTGTCAACCGGTGTATTGGCATCGAGGTTGTTTTGAAGATACCTTCTCCAGGCAGATTCTCCACCCGGGAAAGAAGCTTCCACTTCCACTTTGTTGAATACTTTGTTTTCGTCGTCGTTGGTTTTAGGTACTTCCACAACCTGTGTGCCCTTGTCTTCTACCGGCGCCTGAACGATTTGTTCTTTGTTATCGCTTTCAACCGTTTTTGTACTGATCACCTGGTCTTCCTTGATCTCTTCGATCTTTTCATCAGGTTTCACTTCTTCATCCTTAACAATTTTAGGAGGAGTGAATTTCACCTGGTTGATCTCGGGTGGTGGTGGAGGTGTTGGCGGTGGCGGTGGTGGCGGCGGTGGTGGCGGTTCATCTTTTTTGATCTCTGCCATTTGCGTGTCCACAACGTCGAGGTCGTTTTTACCGTCGTCTTTATTAACGATATTCATCAGTATAGATCCCAGGAAAATCAACAGTAACGCCGAAGCGGTGATGATCAATGCCTTTGTAAGCCTGGCATTGTACGATTTCCTGAGTTCATAAGCACCGTACGATTTATTCTTCCCATCAAAAATGATGTCGAGAATATCGGCGTTTAATATCTTATTTACTTCCATGTTAATCTCTTTGATTGATTAGATGCATAATTGTTTCCAATTCCATACATTATTTTATGCCATTTGCCTGTTCGGTCTGTTTAATGAGCTGGTATTCCGTATCGGTCATGTCCACTTCGGCATAGTGCCCGGGCGGTACGGCAGATATGGTCATCTCATCCAGGATATCGATCGCATTTTTAAATGTAGATTCCTTATCAGATTTAATAATGTACATCAGGTCATCAATATTGGTTGCTTTCTTCTTGGTAAGGATCAACCCCCTGATATCTTTGAAATTGGTGCTTTTAAATTGTTCGCTCACTTTATCCGCTTCCAGCTGGCCAAAGTAGTAATAAACCTGGTCGTTCTTTCCCAATAAAATGGTCATAGCGCCAGAGTTCTTTACTTTCAATTGCTGTTCCGGATCGTCTTTGGGTTCATTCATGTTCATGGCCGTTGACTGGCTCATGGTGGTGGTAAACACAAAGAAAGTGATGAGCAGAAACCCAAGATCCACCATCGGGGTAAGATCTACACGGGTAGAGAGTTTTTTCGCTTTTTTAACGCCGGGCCCTTTCTTATGGCTGCCACCCGACGATGTATCCATTTCTGCCATCTCAGTATTTTTTAATGGTGTGTATTATTTTGGTTGCGAGTTATACAGTTCAGAACCTACCGGAACGGCTTCACCATTGGTAACGATCCTGAATTTGTAGATCTCATTCTTCTTAAAAGCCTGTTTGATGTTCTTAAAAGCAGGATACAATACAGAGTTATCGCCTTTCACCAACAGCATTTCCTGCAGTTTATTCTGAGCAGTGCCTTTGTACGCATTGGTGATACTCCTCAACCAGTCACTCATTTCATTATTGGTACTGTCTGTTGGTATCCCTGGCATCTGGGCTGCAGGTATTTCTGTGCTAAGTGCCAGTGAACTTTTGATCTGGTTAAGTGGCAAGCCTATGAATCCTTGCTTTTTCCATTTTGCCAGTTCGCCCGCACTCAGGTTCAGGCCTTTGGTGGTATTGATATCTTTAAGTATATCTTCTTTTTTTGTATCATCGCCCAGCATCAGGAAGGCTTTTCCATCTTTGGTCAGTGTGATAAGTATCGACTTATCTGGAGCCGCTTTAGACGAAACCGATTCCGGTGGTGTAACAGAAAGTACTTCGGGTGGCTTTTGCTTGGTTGCCAAAATGAAAAATGACAACAATAAAAAAGCCACGTCACACATCGCCGTCATGTCGATGGCAGTACTTTTACGTGGAATTTTAACTTTTGGCATGCTGATTATTTTTAAATGATATTACTTTAATGATGCAAATCCGTGCTGCTTCCACAAAATTATTTGTAGAGAGAAGCGAAAGATTGTGTTAAAGTAAAACCAGATTCATCAATACCGTAAGTAATTCCATCAATTTTGGTAGTAAAGATGTTATAGAAGATGATCGCAAATGCCGATGTACCGATACCCAGGGCCGTATTATACAAGGCCTCAGAGATACCCACAGAAAGTTTGCTGGCAGCTGCACCACCACCACTATCTTCACCAAGGGCAGAGAACGAACGGATCATACCCAATACCGTACCCAACAGACCCAACAGGGTTGCGATAGATGCGATGGTAGATAAAAATACCAGGTTCTTTTCCAGCATAGGCAATTCAAGTGAAGTAGCTTCTTCCACTTCTTTCTGAATGGCGATCACTTTTTGTTCTGTATTCAATTCATTGTTGTTGATCATGTCTTTGTAACGGTGTAATCCCGCTTTCATCACATTACCAACAGATCCTTTTTGTTTGTCGCACTCAGACAAAGCCGCATCTACATTTTTATTGGCAAGATGGTATTGTACTTTGCGGATGAAATCTGCATTGTTTCCAGTTCCGTTTGCTTTAGAAATGGTAAGGAACCTTTCGATCACGAACGTAAGCATGGTAAGGAAAGTACCGATCAGGATAGGTACGATGATACCTCCAAGGTACATTTTACTAAGCGCTGATTTGGGTTGATCCCTTTCTGGCCAAAAGCCTCCGTTTTCGGCACCGACTCCAAAATTGGAACCTGCACCCAAAATGAACCTCCAGATAATGTAACCAGCCACTACGCACAAAATCGGTGCAAGAAGAGAAATAATGTTACTGGATTTTTTTGCCTGTACTGAACTAACGGGTTTTACAGTTGCAGTGGGTCTTGTCTCTGCCATAAGGATCTAATTTTAATTAGTTAAGAGTTTAATTACTGTTTGATTTTTAAAATAATTGCAAAATACTTAGAAAAAAAAATTTAAATTTTATTCAGATGTACGTTAAAACGGAGGACACAAGTTAATAAAATAATTCATTGCAGCAATCGATGATTCTGAAATTTTTATTTTTTTAAAGTGAGCTGGAATACGGCAAGGAATGCACGTTTTTCATCATATCTTATTCATACCGCAAAGCTACGATAGGGTCGAGTTTTGATGCTTTATAAGCCGGGTATAGTCCGGCGGCCAATCCAACAAATGAACAAACGAATATTCCTGCGATTACCCAACCCCACGGAACTACGAAACCGGTATGCAGCAATATCGCCACTACGTTGCCAACCAATATGCCTGCAATGATACCGGCGAAAGCGCCCATCAGGCTGATGAGAACAGATTCAAACAGGAATTGTGCCCGTATATCCCTGGCTCTTCCGCCAAGGGCTTTGGCCAGGCCGATCTCCTTGGTTCGTTCATTTACTGCCACAAGCATAATGTTCATTAAACCAATGGCTGCGCCGATAAGCGTGATAAAGGCAATGCCGATCGTTCCCTTTTCAAGAAAGCCAAGGTTTGTGAGGAGGGCTTCTGCGATGCTGTCACTTTTATCGATGAAAAAATTATCGGCATCTGCAACGGCCAGTTTACGAATGGGCCTGAATGTGCCCTTGGCTTCACCGGTTGCCACATCCATGAGTTTAAGATCGTTCACCATTACAGCAAGCGTAAAGCTGTTATTCTGGGTAGAATGCAGCCTGCGTATATTATTAACCGGTGTTATGATGATCTTACTGGTATTGAAAAATGCGCTGGAACTTTTTTCTTCGAGCACCGCGATGATCCTGTACGGTATATGATCTACACTAATAAGCGCATCAACTGCTTTGGCACTGTTATCAGGAAAAAGTTTTGCCGCTACCCCACTGCCGATCATACAAATATTTCGCCCCGTTTGTATTTCCGATTCGGTGAAATTCCTGCCATACTCAATTTTATATCCATTGAGGTCGAGGTAATTTTCATCGCCACCAAAAATGTTTACATCCGGATTTGTTTTTCGCTGGTTGGTATTTACAACAACCGATGATGGCCCCCGAAGGGCTATTCCCACTTTAGCAGATGGAAAGGTATATCGCTCTTTAAATTCACGGGCCTCATCATAACTGATGGGAATGCCCATATTTGATTTTCTCTCCTTCCCCGATTTTGTAGACTTCGTGGCCGATTGACGACCGCCACCAAATTTTATATTCCTGTCACGAAACCTGATGCTGAAAGAATTGGCACCCATGGTAGAGAAACTCGAAGTCAGGCTGTTGCTGGCCGCAGAGATTGCAGTAATTATGAGGATAAGTGCAAAAATGCCCAGGGCTATGATCACCACAGTGATGCCTGTACGCAGTTTATTGCCCTTGATATTTTTCCATGAAAGCGATAAGGAATCCCTGTAAGTCATACCCAATCAAATTGAGCATAAAGATAACGAAGCTTAGCGGCGCTTAGTAAATAGTTTTTATAAACGGTATATCCGATCAATGATACATCCAACCCAACAGCAGTTCAGGATAAATACCGAGGGCCAGTATCAGCAATACCGTAATGATCAAAACCAGTTTGAATCCCATCCTAATATCACTGGTTTGAATCACATCCTGGGTAGCTTCTTTAAAATACATGGCCTGGATGATGCGGAAATAATAATAGGCACTTACGGCTGCAAATAGCACTGCTACGATCACCAGCCAGAAATGATGGCCATTTTGCACAGCCGCCATCAGCATATAAAATTTACTTTGAAAGCCTGCCGTTAATGGTATACCAGTGAGGGATAGTAAAAATATGGTAGCGCAAAAGGCCAATAAAGGTTGTTTTTTAGATAAGCCGTTGAAGCCATCGATCGTATAATCTTCCATTTTAATGAGAATGGCAAAGAGGCCGATGGTGGCGAGGCTATAAGCCGCGGTATACAACAAAAGCCCTTCCCTTGCTTTTTCATTAAGGGCAAACAAAGCCAATAACATGAAGCCGGCCTGTGCAATACTCGAATAGGCCAGCATACGTTTTACGCTTTGCTGAAAAACAGCCGTAATGTTGCCGATCAGCAGGGTGGCAACAGTGATCACCAGGATCAGTGTTTGCCACTGTGATTGCATGCGACCGAAAGCATTTTCAAATAATCGTGCAAAGGCAAAGAAACCGGCAACCTTTACGATCGTGCTCATAAAAGAAGTGAAAACAGTGGGTGCTCCATCGTACACATCGGGCGTCCAGAAATGAAAAGGTGCGGCTGATACTTTGAACGACATCGAAACGATGAGCATCACCAGACCAACTGCGATCATCACCGGTAATTTGCCGGTACCAAGCTGTATATTATTGATAAAGAAAGAACCGGCAGAATTACCGCCATAAATGAATGCAATGCCCATGAGCATGATGCCGGTTGAGAATGCGCCCATGAGGAAATATTTCAACGCAGCTTCATTGCTTTTCAGGTTTCGTTTATCACTACCCGTGAGTATGTACAGTGGAATAGAAATGATCTCGATGCCAATAAATAGGAATAATAAGGTATTAAATGTGGCCGCAAGTGACACACCACAGAGTACAAAAAAGATCAACCCGAAATATTCGCCAACATGTGAACCCACTTTTTCAACATCACGGCCACTGAGCAGGAAATAGATCATCGTACAAGCCAGCACCACAGCGATGAATGCCAGGTTATAGCTGTTGATCAGCAGCATGTCGTGGGTGTCGATCGTAAAGAACGAACGGCCCGAATTGAGTTCAAGTGCATTTACCACGAAAAGCAACACGATACCGGCCAGTGCCAGGTATTTAGGAGTAGCCTTACTCTTGATAAAAGCACCGGAAAACATCATGACGATTCCCCAGGCAGCAGAAAATATAATTGCGTTCATAATTGGTTTCTACAAATATTTTAACCGGTTTCACTTCTTCGCGTATCCCAAACCGGTATCTTAATCAAATCTTATTATATTAATTGAACAACTTCACCAGTTCTGTAGCTGCATTTTTCGTAAGGTCAATCACCGGTTGCGGGTAAACGCCCGAAACAAAAATGATGCATACGATCAGCCCAAGTACCAGTTTCTCATTCCAGGCAATATCCTGTACCGATGCAGTAGCCGGAACGATTTCGCCATAAAATATTTTCTGGATCATGTTCAGCGTGTACACAGCCGATAGTATGATTCCTATTCCGGCAGCAGCCGTCATCCATCCACTATATTGATACAACCCGCTGAACATAAGGAATTCACCTGCAAATGCATTCGTCAGCGGCAGGGCAATATTGGCCAGGGCTATGATCACCAGCATGATGGTGAGAACAGGAGCTTTCGTAGCTACACCGCCCAATTGCGATATTTGCTTGATACCCGTTTTCTTTTCCAGCAGGTCTACCACGATCCACAACCCGATGATGTTGATGCCATGATTGAACATCTGCAGCATCATCCCCTGTACACTGAAAATATTCATCGCAAAAATGGAAGCACACATTAACCCGATGTGGGCAATGGATGAATAAGCCACTAATTTTTTAAGATTATCCTGCACCATGGCGAGGCAACTGGCATAGATGATCCCTATCACCGAAAGGGCCACCACGATATGTGTATACTTTGTACTTGCTTCAGGAAAAATTGGAATGAGCCAACGTAACACGGCAAATAATCCCATTTTGACCATGATACCACTGAGCACCATCGTTACACCGGTTGGCGCCTGGTCGTATGTATCGGGTTGCCAGGTATGAAAAGGAAAGATCGGCATCTTGATGGCAAAGGCCACGAAGAATAACCAGAATAACCAGTTTTGATCTGCCCATGTAAGATTTGCTTTATAAAAAGCCGTCATGGCAAATGAATGAGAAACAACGGTTCCATCTTCAAAAACCCGTCCACTGGTTTGAAGGTATACATAAATGATCCCTGTTAACATCAACAAAGATCCCGTGAACGTATAGACGAAGAATTTAAAAGTAGTCTGGATACGCTTTTCACCACCCCAGATGCTGCATAAAAAGTAAACGGGTATCAATGCCAGTTCCCAGAAAAAATAAAATAACAATGCATCCTTGGCACAGAAAACGCCCATCAGCCCGCATTGGGTCAGTAACATCAACCCGTAAAAAACAGATGATCTTTTATACGTATTCCGGTAAGTGGCGAGGAATATAATTGGAAAAGAAAGTGCCGTGAGGAAAGTGAGCATCCTGCCATAACCATCCAGCCCTATATTAAAGCTATTGCCTATGTATTTAAGCCAGATATAATTAACCTGGTTGTATGAACCATATTGGGTATTGTCGGTATAAAACAAGGTTACAATAGAAACAGACAATACCAGTAAAGAGCCCAATAATGCGATCGCTTTGGCAGCCTGTTCTTTTTTAGCAAAAAAACAAGCAACGCCGGCCAGCAATGGCAGCCAGATCAGTAATTCCGGAAATGTAATATAAGTACCCAACATTGATTATTTTTTTCTTGTGCAGCGCTGTTTACATCAGCAATGCTTTATTTACATGAACAATTGTATAATGAATAATAACAAAATGCCGATGACCATCAACAATACATACGCCCCAACCTGGCCACTCTGCAACCAACGCAATTGGCGGCTTCCATAATTTACGGCTTTGCCGGCACCATTCACCAATCCATCAATTCCTTTTTTCTCGATCACATTGTTGAGGAATACTGATAAGGATCTTAGCGGGTTCACAATCACAGATTGATAGATCTCATCTACATACCATTTATTTTCCAGTACCCTGCCTAATCCTTTCGACTCATTTTCGGGCTGGTAATTTTTAAACCTGAACCACGCAAAGAAGATCGATACCAACACCAATACAGTTGATAATCCCATCAACATATATTCTGTGTTGTGATCAAGATGATGTTCAACTGACTTCACTACGGTTGATAGATACGCTGCCAGTTCATGATGACCGCCCAGCACTTCAGGCACACCAATGTAACCACCGATCACACTTAATATGGCCAGTATGATCAGCGGAATGGTCATTGCAGCCGGACTTTCATGCAGGTGATGTTCCTGTTCATGGGTTCCCCTGAATTTACCAGTGAATGTGATGATGTATAACCTGAACATATAAAAGGCAGTGAGCAAGGCTGTGAACAATGCAATACCATATAATATTTTACCATGACCAAAAGCTCCGGCCAGTATTTCGTCTTTGGAGAAAAAGCCCGAGAAGCCCGGTATACCTGCAATAGCCAGGCAACCGATGAAAAAAGTAATGCTGGTAATTTTCATGTGCTTGTGCAGTCCGCCCATTTTGCGGATATCCTGTTCACCACCCATGGCGTGAATCACGCTGCCACTGCCAAGGAACATCAGTGCTTTAAAGAATGCATGCGTTAATACATGGAAAACCGCGGCGACATAATTTCCGGTTCCCAATGCAAGGAACATGAAACCAAGCTGACTAACGGTAGAGTATGCCAGCACTTTCTTAATATCGTTTTGCTTGATGGCAATCGTGGCAGCCAATAATGCTGTTGCCATACCTATTACAATGATCACCGTTTGTGTAATTGGCGCAAGCGAGAATAAGGCATTGCTCCTGGCGATCATATAAATACCTGCCGTTACCATGGTTGCCGCATGGATCAAAGCACTCACCGGGGTTGGACCCGCCATCGCATCCGGGAGCCAGGTATATAAAGGGATCTGCGCACTTTTACCAGTAGCTCCCACAAACATCAGCAAAGTAATTCCGGTAATATCGGTAGCGCTTAAACGAGCCAGGCTGGCTGCGCTGAAAACGGTATCATAATGAACACTTCCCAGCCGGGCAATCAACCAGAATATAGCGAGCAGGAATCCAAGATCGCCAATGCGGTTCATGATAAAAGCCTTCTTGGCAGCATCGGTATAATTATTATTCTTGTACCAATACCCGATGAGCAGGTACGAACACAACCCTACGCCTTCCCATCCAATGAACATGATCACGAAGTTGGATCCCAATACCAACAGGAGCATGGAAAAAACAAACAAGTTGAGATATGCAAAATATTTGGCAAAATCCTTTGAATCTTCATCATGCATGTACGCAGTTGAATACACATGGATGAGAAAGCCTACACCGGTAATGATCAGCAGGAATAAGGCTGATAAAGCATCAAACTTCAGGTCGAACCCAATGTTCAATCCGCCTACATTGATAAAATCGAAATAATGCAATACTTCTGCATGCCCGCTTTTTACCTGCATGAAAACCATCACGCTGATGATAAAAGAAGCCAGTACCACGCCACTGCCGATGATACCTGACATGCCTTTTGATAATTGTTTTCTTCCGAGGCCGTTCACGACAAACCCGATCAGCGGGAGAATGGGAATCAGCCAGGCTATTTGCAAAACATTATTCATAATACGTTTCTGAACGAGCTGCTACCGTTAACCTGTAAACGAAAACAGGTTGCGGTCACCAGGCATCGTTAGTTCTTTAATCTGTTTAAAAAATTTACATCCACCGAATGCGTGTTACGATACATCATTACTATGATGGCCAGGCCAACGCTTACTTCTGCAGCAGCCACCACCATAATGAAAAACACAAATACCTGTGCATCGCTGGCTGCATTTGGCAGCACGTTGGCAGCAGGACTGATCGCGTGCATCTTTGAAAAAGCCACCAGTAACAGGTTCACCGCATTCAGCATCAGTTCCACACACATGAAAATGATGATGGCATTGCGACGCACCAGCACACCGATGATGCCGATCGTAAATAAGGTAACCGCTAAGGCGATGTATGCTTTAATATCCATGTTTTATAATTTCACATAAACACCTACACCCAGTGTAGATGATGCTGGTTCAATTGAAAGTATATCTTTTAATTTCTTTCTCACAACGCCATTGAAAATATCAACGGCTTTATAAGACGCTGCCTTGGTTAGTAACTTTGTTATAACACCCGTTGCAATAGATCCGAGGGCCGGGTACAATAAACTTTTTACAGTTTTATCTGAGAATTTATTGTCAGCAGTCAATCCCCTGATGGTACTATAAGCTGTTACGGCCGTGCCTGCCACCGACAACACTTTAAACACCACCAATCCCGTTTTATAGGTCTTGTATAATTTCATCACATCGTCTACCCCTTTGGATTGAAATATATCGCCGAGGATTTGCACACCTTTTAATTTCTCACCAAGGATACCAACTTTATTCACCTGGAAATTGCCCAGGCTGAATACCGGGTTAAATCCTTTTTTCACTGATAATATCTTGGTTTTCCCAAGGATATCTTCGAGTTTAAAAGGAATGTCTTCAAGTTTAACCTGCGCCTGCGTACGGGTAATGCTCCCAACCAGCAAAATGCAACAGGCTATAATGTTGAAAATATTTTTCATCTCTTCTGATTAATCTTTTTTACCTAATACAACAGCACCGATCATGGCACTGAGGAATAATACACTGCTCAATTCAAAAGGCAATACATAATTCGTGAAAAGGGTTTTGCCCAATTCTTTGATAAGTCCTGCATCACCAACTTTCATCTGCACCAGTTGATGGCTATCAATTTTCATCAATGCTGAAAGCAATACCAGCAGCAAAGACCCACCCGATATGATACCGATCAATTGTAACCGGTAATTCTTCACCGGTTCTGTATCGGCATTCAGGTTCATCAGCATCACCACAAACAGGAAAAGCACCATGATGGCGCCAGCATATACAATGATGTTTACGATGGCAAGAAACTGTGCATTGAGTAAAATGTAATGACCCGATATGGCAAAGAAAACAACAATAAGCCAGAGCACGCTATGCACGGGGCTTTTACTGGTTATCATCATAATGGCACTTCCAGCAGCCATTACTGATAGTAAAATAAACAGCAGTGTAGTAATATTCATTTTTATCAATCTGCATGTTCCCGGGTTAAAGAGATCATGCTGTTTTTTATGTTAACCCTAATCTTTACTTTATGTTATGCCTTGTTGACAGCCCTGTTACCCAACGCCTTTTTATAGGCTTCAGGGTCTTCTTTGGGATGCGGAATCAACAGGTCGTTCTTTCCATAAATAAATTGCTTACGCTGGTAATCAGCCGGCGTAAAAGTTTCGCTCATGTAAATGGCATCCTTCGGACAAGCCTCTTCACATAATCCGCAAAAAATACAACGCAACATGTTTATTTCATACTTGGCGGCATATTTCTCTTCACGGTATAAATGTTCTTCTCCAGGTTGGCGTTCTGCTGCTTCCATGGTGATGGCTTCTGCAGGGCAGGCCACTGCGCACAATCCGCATGCAGTGCAATTCTCACGCCCCTCTTCATCCCTGTTCAATATCTGTAACCCGCGAAATACGGGGCTGAAAGGCCTTTTCTGCTCAGGGTAATTAATAGTGGGCTTCTTTTTAAAAATATGACTGAACGTGATGAGCATGCCCTTGAAAATTGCCGGCAGATACATTCGCTCCATAAGGCTCATCGGCCTTCTGTCTACTACTTTTACTCTGTTGGTTAATGCCTGCATATATATTATAAAATGGTTTGCAAAAATAATGTTTTAAAATCCTGCTGCTATTTATTAAAATATAAAATGAATGCGCCTGTTGCCAGCATGTTGAACAAGGCCAATGGAATTAAAATCCTCCATCCCAGGTGCATCAGCTGATCGTACCTGAACCTCGGGATCGTCCAACGCACCCACATGAACAGGAAGATAAAGAACGAAACTTTCATCATCAATGCAATGATACCGAAGATGGCATTGAATGCGGCACCATGCTGTGATTCATCTACAAACGGTATATCGTACCCGCCGAAGAATAAGGTAGCCATGATTACGCTGCTGATGAACATATTGATGTATTCTGAAAATAGGTAAAACCCAAGCTTCATGGATGAATACTCTGTATGATAACCACCGATAAGCTCATTCTCTGCTTCGGGCAGATCGAAAGGTGTACGGTTACATTCTGCAAAAGCACAGATGAGGAAGATAAGGAAACCCAGGGGTTGCTTCAGGATATTCCATCCGAGCAATCCGCCCCAGCCACCCTGTTGCTGCTGCACCACCATTTCTTTGAGGCTAAGCGTTCCCGTTACCATCAGCAAAGCGATCAGGGAAATGCCCATCGCCAGTTCGTAACTGATGATCTGTGAAGCGGCCCTTAAACCACCCAACAGGGAGAATTTATTATTACTTGCCCAGGATCCTACCATGATACCATATACACCAAGACTTACGACACCAAACACATACAATATCCCAATGTTGATATCTGCGATTTGTAAACTGATATCCCGTCCAAACATGTGTACGGTATCACCCCAGGGAATCACCGCACTGGTCATTACGGCCGTAAGCATCGCCAAAGCAGGCCCCATGATAAAAAGGAATTTGGAAGAAAAATTCGGGATGATCTCTTCTTTAAAGAACAATTTCAATCCATCTGCAAGCGGTTGCAGTAGACCAAACGGGCCTGCACGATTGGGACCACGCCTGTCTTGCAGGATGGCAGCCACTTTACGTTCGGCAAAAGTTGTGTACATGGCAATAACAAGCGATACCATCACCACCACAACGATCAGTGCCAGTTTTTCAATGATTAATGCGAGGTCTACTGCTAAAAACATAATCTTTTATAAAATCCGCAACCGCCGGATTTATTTTTAATGAACAATGATATTCTCTCTTCGTTTAGTCTTTGTCGGTATTCGGCCCTGAACCCCACTGGCTCTTCTCTCCATTTCCAATCACATGCTGTCCTGCCTTTTTAAAATCACCCGAAATGGCCGGGCGATCTATCTCACTCAAATGAATGTTCGGGTTATTTACTTCACTCACATTGTGAATGTTCATAAGCAATTTTGGTTCCACGCCATGCATTACTTTTTGAACGGTTTCTGCGGGCATGTCCAATGTTTTATATTTATTGGTATTGATCACAGAGTGACGGCTGATGGTAGTTAACCCTTCGATAATCCAATCACTTGTATTCTTTTTATCAAAGCGGCAGGTATTGCAGATCCATCCGGTTTTGCCATCATAGCTCTGCACTTCACCCCATTCATCCTTGCGGGCCGTTACCCTGAACACTTCATCGCCGCGAAGCCATAGCGTTGCTTTTCCACAACATTCAGGATTTTCACAGTTGCGATGTGCATCTACCGGCTTGGTAAACCAAACCCTGTTTTTGAAACGGAATGTTTTATCAGTTAAAGCACCCACCGGGCATACATCGATCATGTTTCCGCTGAAATCATTGTCGATGGCTTTTGAAATATATGTTGAGATGGCTGCATGATCACCACGGTCAACGATACCGTGTACACGCTTATTGGTTATCTGGTCAGCTACATACGTACAACGATAACAAAGAATGCAACGGGTCATGTGCAATTGTATGTAAGGACCAATGTCTTCTCTTTTAAATGTGCGACGGGCAAACTGGTAACGGGTACCTTCTTTGCCATGTTCGTAACCCAGGTCCTGCAGGTGACATTCACCGGCCTGGTCACATATGGGACAATCGAGCGGGTGATTGATCAACAAAAATTCCACCACGCCATTGCGTGCATCGGTTACTTTTTCGCTGGTGATATTTTTTACCACCATCCCATCCATCACGGTAGTGCGGCAGCTCGCCACCAACTTTGGCATCGGCCTTGGATCGGCGGTAGAACCTGCAGCTACTTCTACCAGGCAGGTACGGCATTTACCACCACTTCCCTGCAGTTTGCTGTAATAGCACATTGCCGGCGGTGCAACATCCCCACCGATCTGGCGGGCCGCATTGAGTATGGTAGTACCAGGCGCCACATCAATGCTGATGTTGTCGATGGTTACTTTGAATGATTTTATTTCTTCCATGTTTCACTGTTTCACGCCAAGCCGCTAAAAAAGCGCAAAGACGCAAATTTTATAAATTATTTACTAACCTGTGTATACCATTTTTAATAAGTGGTACATTAAAGTTGATCAGCAGTCCTAGTTTTAATTTGGTCAATCTTAAATATGTCAGCAATTGTTTATAATGAATCTCTGACAAAATTTCCACCGACTTTAATTCAATAATCACTTTATCATTCACAATGATATCTGGAACAAATCCGATACCCATATCAATCCCTTCATGTATAACTTTAATTCCTTTTTGACGAATAAATGGGAAGCCCATCTTTTTCAATTCAAAACAAACTATCTCTTCGTAAACACTTTCAAACAACCCGGGACCATACTGCTTATGTATTTGAAAGCATATATCAACTATTTTTGTTGCAATTTCATTTTCACTCATATCTTTTCCTCTTTGCGTTTCTTATCTCCTTTGCGTGAAACCCTTACACCGCCGTCGGTACATGTATCGCATCCGCATAATGCGCCAATCCATAATTTTCCGTCAAACATTTTTGCGGGTTATTCACATGCCATTCAAATTCATCACGGAAATGCCTGATCGCAGCTGCAACCGGCCAGGCTGCGGCATCGCCGAGCGGACAGATCGTATTGCCTTCGATCTTACGTTGAATATCCCACAACAAATCAATATCACTCATCTTTCCTTTTCCCTGTTCAATGTTTAGCAGGATCTTTTCCATCCAGCCGGTTCCCTCGCGGCAAGGACTGCATTGACCACAACTTTCATGGCGATAAAATCTTGCGAGTGTGTAAGTATGTTTTACTACACATTGGTCTTCATCGAGTACGATAAAACCGCCCGATCCCATCATACTACCTGTGGCAAAACCGCCATCACTGAGACTTTCGTAATTCATCAATCTCTTTTCACCTTTGGCAGTTGTCAGCAACAGGTTGGCCGGCAAAATGGGAACAGATGAACCGCCCGGTATACAGGCTTTCAATCTTTTTCCATTGGGAATGCCGCCACAATATTCATCACTGTAAATAAATTCCTCTACAGAAATCGTCATGTCAATTTCATAAATGCCCGGCTTGTTGATATTGCCGCAGGCACTGATGAGTTTGGTACCGGTCGACCGGCCCACGCCGATCTTTGCATATTCTTCGCCCCCTTCATTGATGATGGGTACGATCGCTGCAAGCGTTTCTACGTTATTCACCACAGTTGGACAATCCCACAAACCCTTCACAGCCGGGAATGGAGGTTTGATCCTTGGGTTACCGCGTTTACCTTCCAGTGATTCCAGCAATGCCGTTTCTTCCCCGCAGATATAAGCACCTGCGCCGCGTTGCACATACATTTCGCAATCGAAACCGGTACCCAGTATGTTCTTACCAAGCCAGCCATGCTGTTTAGCTTCTGCAATGGCTTCTTCAAGGATATCGGTGATCCAGTCGTATTCACCCCGGATATAAATGTAGCTGGTATTGCTTCCTAACGCGAACGAGGAAACGATCATTCCTTCTATCAAAATATGCGGAATGAATTCCATCAGGTAGCGATCCTTGAAGGTACCTGGTTCACTCTCATCTGCATTGCATACAAGATAACGGGATACGCCTTCCGGTTTGGCAAGGAAACTCCATTTCATCCCGGTAGGAAAACCAGCTCCACCCCTGCCCCGCAGTCCACTCTTCTTCACTTCTTCCACGATATCGGCCGGCTGCATTTTAAATGCTTTTTCCACGCTGCGGTAACCACCTTCACGGCGATACACTTCGTAGCTGCGGATGCCGGGTACATGTGCTTTATCTAATAATAGTTTCTTACTCATTTAAATTCCGGTTGCTTGCAATGAATTATGATTTCGATTCTTCTTTTGGATAATCGTAGTTGAACATCCAGTTGATACCAAATGCGTCGGTGAGCATGCCAAACCTGGCGCCCCAAAACGTATCCTGTAATGGCATGGTGATCACAGATCCTTCTGACATCGCTTCAAATGTTTTATTAATAAGGTCGAGTTCAGTAAAATTGAGCGACAAACTGATATTCGTTCCCGTTGTTACCTGGTCTTTGTCATTTACATCCGAGGCCATGATGGTAAGATCGCCCGCTTTGAAAGTAGCATGCATGATCTTATCCCTGAATGCCGGCGGTACTTCCATTGGTGATTCACCAAAGGTTTGTTGAAACAGGATCGACCCGTTCAATGCCTTGCCATAAAATGCCAATGCTTCTGCAGCATTGCCATTGAAATTGAGGTATGGTACGATTGCTTCCATTGATTATTTTTTCCCAAGTATATATTTGGCTGCCAAAGCACCTTCAATTTTCTTACCCTTCATATCCAGTTGGGTGAGACTATTCTCTCCAACAAAATAAAAAGTTGGTGTGCCTTCCTTAGCAGCTTCTAATTGTATCGTGGACCCATCAACCCAGGTAAATTTCCCTTTAGATTTGAATGACTTAGCGTCTTTACCCTGGTACTTCACCGAAAGCATATACGAATTGTCTTTGTGTAACATGATCTCGGTTTCCATTCCCTCACAATCTGCACAAGGCAAAATGCCTGAATAGGTTCCTTCCCAATCGAGCGAATTCTGTGCGGTATGACTGCTATCGATTGCTGAAAGGATCGCATTGCTATCAGTAGCTATTTTCATGCTGCTGATAGAATCACCCTGAAGCGTATCCGAAGATTTTTTTTCATCGGAATGGCTGCAGGAGCACAACCCGATGACGCATGCTAAAATGATGATGTTGATCCTTTTCATGTTACTAATTTTAATTGGCCCTCGACCTGCATTCTTCAATGATCGAATCCACTTTTTCTTTCGTAAGATGTTCCCGGTATGTTTTTCCAAACTGCATCATGGGGGCATAACCACAGGCACCGAGGCATTCTACCGTTTTCAACGTGAACAATCCATCAGTGGTTGTTTCGCCTACCCCGATATTGAGTTTCTCTTTGATATAGGAAATGATGTTGTCGCTCCCGTTGAGCATGCAAGGCCCCGTTTGGCAAACTTCAAAAACAAATTTGCCCACCGGTTTTAAATTATACATGCTGTAAAAACTCGCTACTTCGTATACTTCGATCGGTTCTATACTCAACAAGGAAGCCACATAATCCATCACAGGCACATCCAGCCATCCACCGAATTCGGTTTGTGCCAGGTGCAATACCGGTAACAGGGCGCTCTTCTGTTTGCCGGCCGGGTAACGGGCAATGATCTCGTTGACCTTATTTAATTTTTCACTTGAAAATGCTATCATATCAAATCTAAAATGTAGAATACTGAATGTAAAATGTAAACCGGGAATTGATCGATGTTTATCTTTTATATTGAATATCCTGTTTGTATTTTTTTCTTTTTATGCATCCAGTTCACCGGCGATCAGGTTCAGGCTGCTCATGGTGATCACTGCATCACTCAGCATGCCTCCTTTGATCAGTTCGGTATAAGCCTGGTAATAAATGAAGCATGGGCGGCGGAAATGAAGCCTGTAGGGCGTTCTGCCACCATCGCTGATCAAATAAAAGCCCAGTTCACCATTGGCGCCTTCCACTGAATTGTATACTTCCCCAACCGGCATATCAATTTCTCCCATGATGATCTTGAAATGATAGATCAACGCTTCCATCTTCGTGTACACATCCTGTTTAGTAGGCAGGTAATAAGCCGGTGTATCGGCATGGAACACATCTGCTTCCGCACCTTTGAATTCTTT
>JAKQKY010000280.1 GCA_029560415.1 Bacteroidota bacterium
CTTTGTCACGCATTTCTACGAAATTGTTTAATGCAAGATCTGCAATGGCATCGCCATCAGGTTTGCGTAAGGCCTGGTATTCTGCAAGAATTTTTTCCCAATTGTCCTTGTGTTTATGCATGAGACCGTTCAGTACAGAGCAATCTTCAAAACCACAATTCATGCCTTGTCCGAAGAAAGGAACAATGGCATGTGCCGCATCACCGATCAATGCGAATTTATCTTCGCGTATCCATGGAAAGCATTTTACTGTTACAAGAGACGATGTTCCATTCTGGAAAAAATCGGTTTCCAATGTTGGCATCAGCCGGGATGCATCTGCAAAAGTATTATTGAAAAAATTCCTGACTTTTTCTGTATTGTCGAGCGACTGAAAAGAAGGTTCGCCTTCGAAAGGAAAAAATAATGTGCATGTAAAACTGCCATCGATATTGGGCAAGGCAATAAGCATGTAGTTTCCTCTTGGCCAGATGTGCAGGGCATTTTTTTCAAGTAAAAATTCGCCATTTGCACCAGCAGGTATGGTTAATTCTTTATAGCCAAAATCGATATAATATTGTTGATATTGAAAGCGGTCGTGGTGTAACTGGTGCGTAAGCCGGGCGGCGGAATATGCACCATCACTGCCAAATATGAGATCAGGCACCACGGAAAGCGTGCTTCTGTCGTTCATATTTGAAAAATGTATTTCGTTGTTCTGCCAGTTGATATATTCGCATTTCTGGTTAAAGAAAATGTCTACATTATTTGCTTCTGCGAGGTCCATCAGCTTCCTGTTCAACTCTCCTCTCGACACAGAATTAATGTATTGTCCATCCTTGCCATAAGCCTGGTACGCACTGCTTCCATCGGCATTGTGCATTTGCCTGCCATGCATGGGTATGGCTATTTTCCTGATATCATCCATGATGCCTACTTCTTCCAGGGCTTTAATGCCCCGGTCACTTAAAGCAAGGTTAATGGATCGTCCGGCACTGATGGAAGCTTTTCGCATATCGGGTCTGCGTTCGTATATGGATACCCGGTAGCCTCTTTTTGAGAGATATATCGAAAGCAGGGAACCTACCAGCCCGGCCCCGATGATGGTTATTTTCTTTGACATGTTCTTTTTATTAATATTCGTTATGATGGATTTAAAACCTGGTTAACTTATCACAGCTGAGATGATCTCTCCAAAACGGTAAACATCTGAAAAGCTGTTGTAAAGCGGAACAGGAGCCACGCGGATCACATTGGGTTCACGCCAGTCTGCGATTACGCCTGCCCGTATTAAAGCGTCAAAAATTTTCTTACCATCTTTCAACATCAGCATCGATACCTGGCAACCTTTTTCTGATTCATTGCGTGGTGT
>JAKQKY010000108.1 GCA_029560415.1 Bacteroidota bacterium
CGTTCCTGGCTGGTCAACCTGCAACAAATTGAAGCCGTGGGTGAAGATTTTATAATGATCGGCAACCGGAAAATCCCACTCAGCGAAGCACTCAAACCCGATCTGCTGCGCCATATCCAAAAGTTGTGATTTGGGGCTACCCATTTAATCTTTAACACATTAAAGAAATGATAAATAATACCTGTATCTTAATATGGATATTGTTTACAAATGAAGATCGTTTTCCTCTTACTGATAGCTTTCATCCATGTTGCTTATGGGCAACCATCTCCTTATGATAGCCTGGAGAATAAGCTTTCTATTGCCGCAACCACTGAAAGCAAACTAGCACTTTTGTCGCAACTTGTCAGCATTTCACTTAGTCATGATCTTCATAAAGCCCTCGGCTATGCGAAGCAGGGAGCAAGCCTTGCCGAACAAACCAACGACAAAAAATGGAAGCCTGCATTTTATCAATCCGTCGGCAGGATATATTCCAATTTACTGCAACTGGATTCTGCCGCTATTTATATTGATCAATCCATGGCAGGTTACAAAGCCAATCATGATAAGCAAGGGCAGGCACAAGCCCATTTCCGAACAGGATGGATCTTTAAGCGAAAAGGCGACATTGAAAAAGGAATGCAGGAAGACTTTAAAGGATTGCGGTTAATGGAGGAAGCATCCGATCAATCGGGTATCAGCATGGCCTATAACCGCCTGTCGGAAGACCTTACCCGGCAGGGACGATTAAAGGAAGCCCTGCAATATGCTATGCAATCCATCGACATCAGTAAAAAAACGGGCATACGCTTCGATCTTTTGTTTGCTCATTTCATGGCAGCCAATGTATATATCGCCATGAACGAAAATGAACAATCCCTTCGTTTTTATAACAAAGCAGCAGACCTGTTGCCCGGCGCAGGACTCAACAACATGGAACTTGCCTCATTATTGAATAGCAGGGGAAATGCATTGAAACGCCTCAAGCGATATACCGAAGCCCTGAAGGATTATGACTCGGCCTTATCATTATCCAGGAAAATGAATCTTCCCTTTGGCATCTCCGCCGGCATCGCCAACCTGGGTGAAGTAAACCTGCTGATGGGCAATTACCAAAAGGCACTTGAATACCAGTTAGAAACGGTTCGCATGCAGGAAAGAGACAGTGACTTCAGCAACCTGAAAGAAAATTATATTCATGTCAGTGAAATTTATGAACAGATGGGTGATTACCCTCAATCACTTGCATATCATAAGAAGGCACTAACGTTAAGGGATAGCCTCGCTCCCGTGGAGAGCAATGAAGCCATGGCCGAAATGCTTACAAAATATGAAACGGAAAAAAAGGAAGCTACCATTGCATCCCAGCAACTTCAACTGGCGCAACAACGTAAGCTGCAGTGGCTGGTGGCCGGTGTGGCTGCTTTACTGGCGGCATTTCTCTTTTTCGTATACCGCAGTTACCGCAACCGAACCCGCACCAATAAACTACTGGCAGCGAAGAACACAGAAAATGAATTGCTTTTAAAAGAGATCCATCACCGCGTTAAAAACAATCTTGAAGTGGTGAGTGGCTTGCTGGCGTTACAATCTGCACAAATAGAAGATCCCAATACAAAGGAAGCGATGCAGGAAAGTCAGAACCGGGTTTTGTCTATCGGGATCGTGCACCAGAAGCTTTACCAGGGAACAAACCTGGGAGCCATTGAGATGAAAGATTATTTTAAAAACCTGGG
>JAKQKY010000222.1 GCA_029560415.1 Bacteroidota bacterium
GGCGGGGTCATGTTTGGCGATGATTACTACTCTTTTGCAGACGTTGGCCGGGCGGTGAATGACTTCGTGGCAACGCAAAAAGCGCAGGAAATAAAAAAGAAACTTGAAATTGTAAACGAAAACTTTTGGGTATATGGGTAGTGAAAATGATAAAAACGAGCTAAAAGACAGGCAAAATAGATTTTGTGAAGAATACCTGATTGATTTAAACGCAACGCAGGCAGCCATAAGGGCGGGTTATTCAGAACATACAGCTTATGCCATAGGTGCGGAAAACCTAAGGAAACCTAAGATTCGCTCACGTATAGCCAGTTTAATGGAAAAAAGGAGCGAAAAAACCCTTGTTCACGCTGATTTTGTCATTAATAACCTTGTAGAAGTTTCGCAGCGATGCCTGCAAAAAGTCCCTGTTATGGAGTTTGACCCCATCGAAAAAAAGATGGTACAAAGAAAAGATGAGGAAGGCCGGGACGTATGGATGTTTGACAGCAGCGGCGCAAATAAGGCACTGGAATTATTAGGAAAGCACCTAAAAATGTTCACTGATAAGATAGAACAGAAAAACGAACATAGCCACTTATTGACCGGTAAAGCAATCATAGAAGTTGTTTCAACGGGCGTTCCCCTGGCTAATAAAGAATCCGACGTTGATGTCACCTAAATTATTTGGAACTCAAACCACAGACTTATTTAAAGCCAATTATGAGGCAAAAGAAGATGTTGTGGTGGACCAGGGCGGTACATCTTCCGGCAAAACCTACTCCATTGATCAATGTATCTTTACCCATGCCTACGAAGAACCAGGCTGCGTATGCACCATTGCCGGCCAGGATCTGCCCAATTTAAAGGTCGGGGCTATTCGTGATGCTGAAGAAATAGTAGGTAATTCCCCAGTATTAAAGGCACTAATAAAGAACTACAATAAATCCGAGCATACATACTACTTCCTGAACGGGTCCATCATTGAATTTAAGGCCTACCAAAATGCGCAGGATGCAAAGAGTGGTAAGCGTGATTATCTTTTCGTCAATGAAGCCAATGGCATCCCATACCCTGTATTTCAGGAGTTACATTTAAGGACAAGGAAAAAAACATACATTGACTACAACCCAAACGAAGAATTTTGGGTACATGAAAACCTGATAGGCAAACCAGGTGTAAGGCTCATTATATCCGATCACCGGCACAATCCGTATGTACCGGATAAGGTGAGAAAGAAAATTGAAGCCCTCAAAGATCAGGACATTGAATTGTGGAAGGTGTATGCAAGGGGTTTGACCGGCAAAATAGAAGGGTTGGTTTATCGCAATTATGTTGAGGTTGAGGCGGTGCCGGAAGCGGCAAGGCTCATCGCTGGCGGGCTGGATTTTGGATATACGAATGACCCAACGGCGCACGTTGATGTTTACATGATGGATAATGAATTGTACATTGATGAGTTGATCTACGAAACAAACCTGACCAATCCTGAAATTGCGGACCGCTACAAAGAATACAAGGTGACCACCAGGCAGGAAATATATGCCGACTGCGCCGAGCCTAAAAGCATCAAAGAAATATCAGCGTTCAATTATAACATTTGGCCTGTACTCAAAGGGGCTGACAGTATTAAGAACGGTATTGATACCCTTAAACGGTACAAAATAAACATCACTAAACGCAGTACCGGGCTGCGTAAGGAAATCAAGTCCTACAAATGGAAGGTAGATGCTAACGGGAAGTCCTTAAACGTCCCCGTTGACTTTATGAACCACTCCCTTGATGCCCTCCGGTACGTTGCTTTGATGAAATTGCAGCAGACCACCTCCGGCGTTTACCATATCTACTAACCCGCTGCCAATAACTGCAAATCGGCTACTGTATTACATGAAAGTGAAGCAATTTCAGGAACTATACTTTATCGCCCAACAGAAAACGGATGACCCGTTGACCAATTTGGAGAACGAA
>JAKQKY010000304.1 GCA_029560415.1 Bacteroidota bacterium
TCGATCTTTTCTACCAGTTTCACCTGGCTGAAAGCGCAGTACGAGAACAGGCAGGAAATGGCAGGCAGGAATATAGTCTTCTTCATAATGTGTATTTATACCCAAATAAACTAAAAAATAACGGCATTGGATTACCTTTTGTCATTAAATCATTTGACGAAGATTTGATTATTGATAATTTTGATAAAAAATACCTGTATGCGTACAAATCACGAAATAGACTACCGTATTTACGGAGAAGAATTGCAGTTTGTTGAAATTGAACTCGATCCTAATGAAACAGCGGTCGCAGAAAGCGGCGCTTTTATGATGATGGACAATGGCATTGAAATGCAAACAATCTTTGGAGATGGCAGCCAGCAGCAACAAGGTAGTGGTTTACTTGGTAAATTACTGAGCGCCGGAAAGCGTTTACTCATTGGCGAAAGTTTATTCATGACTGCATTCACCAATGCCAGCCAGGGAAAGAAAAAAGTAAGCTTTGCAGCACCCTACACGGGCAAGATCATTGCCTTCGACCTTCAGCAGCTCGGCGGTAAGATCATTGCCCAGAAAGATGCTTTTTTATGCGCAGCAAAAGGCGTGAGCATCGGCATCGAATTTCAAAAACGGCTTGGTACCGGCATTTTCGGTGGCGAAGGATTCATTATGGAAAAACTGGAAGGTGATGGACTGGCATTTGCCCATGCCGGCGGCTATGTAATAGAAAGAGAGTTACAACCGGGTGAAATACTGAAAGTAGATACGGGTTGCGTGGTGGCTTATACGCAGGGAGTAGATTTTGATATCGAATTCATTCGCGGCGTAAAGAACTGGATGTTTGGTGGCGAAGGATTATTCTTTGCCAAACTGCAGGGCCCGGGTAAAGTATGGCTGCAATCACTTCCCATCAGCAGGCTCGCAGGAAGGATTTTCCAATATGCACCGCAGACTGGCGGCCGCAAAGAAGAAGGAAGCATCCTTGGAGGGTTGGGTAATTTGTTGGATGGAAGAGAATAATAAGGAAATGTAAAATGTAGAATTTAAAATACTAAATGTAAAATGGGGCGGAGGCCCCTTTTTTTATTTTTTTTAAATTTAATTTGGTGGTATCATTTTCTTTATCGTATATTTGCGATATACTTTACCAGGGACGAATTAGTCTCTTTTTTTAAACAACAATTCATCGTAAAAATACGATCATGGCAATACATAAAAAAGAATCATTTACGCAGAAGGAGCAGGACCTGGCCGAATTTGCCAAAGCCCTGGCTCACCCGGCACGTATTGCCATATTGAAGGTACTTGCCCAGCGCAATGAGTGCATTTGCGGGGAGATCGTGGATGTATTGCCGCTGGCACAGTCTACCGTTTCGCAACACCTCAAAGAATTAAAGAACGCAGGGTTGATTGATGGAACAGTGGATGGGCCTCGTAGTTGCTATTGTATCAACTGGAAGGCTTTTGAAAAATTCAACCAGGAATTCAGCCTGCTGTTCAATAACCTGAAAGTGAAAAATGAAAAAGCCTGTTGCTAAACCGGAAAGTATTTCCTCATTATAAAAAATGTATGTCATGAACAACAATGAACAATTAAAAGAACTTGTAAAAGAAAAGTATACAGCCATTGCCTTGCAGGATAAAGAGCAGAATGCTACATCCTGCTGTGGCGCTACCAGCAGTTGTTGCGGCGATGAAGTATATAACATCATGGCCGATGATTATACAAAGCTGGAAGGGTATAACGCCGATGCCGACCTTGGCCTGGGGTGCGGACTGCCAACAGAATTTGCAAAGATCAAAGAAGGCGATACAGTGATCGACCTGGGCAGTGGTGCTGGCAACGATTGTTTTGTGGCAAGGAAATTTACCGGCGCCAATGGTAAAGTGATCGGGATCGATTTTACAGATGCCATGATCAACAGGGCCCGTGAAAATGCAGAAAAGATTGGCTTCAATAATGTAGAATTCCGCAAAGGTGATATAGAAGATATGCCGGTTACTTCCAACAAGGCTGATGTGATCGTCAGCAATTGTGTGTTGAACCTTGTGCCCAATAAACATAAAGTATTCAGTGAAATTTTCAGGGTATTAAAACCTGGTGGACATTTCTCTATTTCAGATATCGTACTCGAAGGACAATTGCCTGAAAAATGGAAGCAGGTGGCCGAATTATATGCAGGTTGTGTGTCGGGCGCAATTCAAAAAGAAGAATACCTCGGTATCATCGCCGAAACGGGTTTTTCAAACATCACTTTGCAAAAGAACAAACCGATCCTGATCCCGGATGATATCCTGGCCAATTATTTATCAGCCGAAGAAATTACTGATTATAAAAACGGAACAACCAAAATAACCAGTATTACGGTGTATGCCGAAAAGCCTGCAAAGGATGAACGCAATTGTTGCGAACCCGGTAGCGGTTGTTGTTAAAAGGGAAGTATTTTTTTCACGCAAAGTAGCTAAGTAGGCAAAGAGCGCAAATATTTATGTGAAGCTGATTAGAATAATCCAGTATCCAGTAACTAGTATCCAGCATCTATAAATATTTCACGCAAAGAAGCTAAGTAAGCAAAGTGCGCAAATGTTATGTGAAGCTCATTAGAATAATCCAGTATCCATTAACTAGTATCCAGCATGTATAAATATTTCACGCAAAGAAGCTAAGTAAGCAAAGTGCGCAAAGTTTTGTAAGAAGCTCATTTGAACAATCCTGTATCTGGCATCCTGTATCTAGCATCTAGCATCCAGCATCCAGGATCCATTCATAAATCAACCATCATGCCTGTAGACCATTGTGCCCCGGCCCTTGACCGAAAAAAATTATCATTCCTCGACCGGTATCTCACGCTTTGGATTTTTATGGCCATGGCCGTAGGAGTTGCTATTGGTTACTTTTTTCCTTCTGCACCCGGCTTTATCAATTCTTTTTCATACGGTACTACCAATGTACCGCTGGCCATCGGGCTGATCCTGATGATGTATCCGCCATTTACAAAAGTGAGGTATGAAAAACTAAAAGAGGTATTTAAAAATACCCGCATACTGGGTGCATCCTTGTTCCTTAATTGGGTGATCGGCCCTATACTGATGTTCGTGTTGGCGGTGGTTTTTTTACATGGTTACCCGGAATACATGATCGGCCTGATACTCATTGGCCTGGCCCGTTGTATTGCCATGGTG
>JAKQKY010000370.1 GCA_029560415.1 Bacteroidota bacterium
GCAAGCTGGCTTCATTGCCATTATACGTAACCGTTATATTGGGTTGAACCGGGTCATTGTTCTGCCCCGTTTTGATGGCAACAATACGGCCTTGTGCATCATATTCGTATTGTGTAATTATCAAAGTGCCATTGTCCGTTAATTCCTCCCGGCGGGATAGCTTTTGTGCAGGTTCTTTACTGTCTTTTTTACAGGACAGCAACCAAAGTGAAGCAGTTAGAAACAACAGTAACTTCATAAAAAGTGTTTCACGCAGTCAATATTCAATTTAATATCAGGATAATATTTCCTGATCGTCTTTTGTTGCATGAAGTTAACAACAAAAATTCATAAGAGATATTTGCTGGCTTTGTTGTAAGATTTTAGGCATGGGACGCAGGCTTTTAAATAAAATTTGAAAATATTACAATCTTTTCATATCAAGAGATGCTTTTTTCCCGACGAAGGAGGTAGCTCTTTGCATATGCATAAGCTCTGTGCAGCTGCTTGGTTCGGCTCATTGAAAAACAAATGCCTTTATTCATGGAGTTCCCTCACTGGGTTCGGGATGACATAGTTTACTATGAATGCAGGCTGCTGTTCATTGCAGGATGGCAGACAATAAAAAGTCAGAATCTCTTAAAATTCAAAGCCTCTGTCCGCCCTGCAGAGCAGGGAACTTTTTGCTGTTGCATAATCTAGTATTGCTGCCGGCAACTGCCCATTAATGATGTGAGCATCTGTTTATTCTCAAAGTCCATTCTACGTTCGGGATGAGTACAACAGTTGTTGATATTGACTGAAAAAAGCCGGATCACTTCAGCGACTTCATGTCTATAATATACCTGAAACGAACTTCTTCATTGATCAATTTATCAAATGCTTCATTAATGTCTTTTATGCTGATCATTTCTACATGAGGTAAAATAGAATGCTTAGCACAAAAGTCCAGTACTTCCTGTGTTTCTTTTACACCGCCAATGAGTGATCCACCAATGCTTCTTTCATATTTGGCAGCTTCCATATTGTCGAGTGGTTTTTTGTATGGTCCCAGTAAGCCAACCGTAACGAGCCTGCCATGCGGTTTCAACAGGCATACATAAGGATTTACATCAAAGCT
>JAKQKY010000110.1 GCA_029560415.1 Bacteroidota bacterium
CGTTCCTGGCGCATATCATCGCGGTAACGGATGGTAACGGTATTGTCTTCTTTCGTCTGGTGATCGATGGTTACACAAAATGGCGTACCGATCGCATCCATCCGGCGGTAACGTTTTCCAATGGCATCTTTCTCTTCATAAAAACACATGAAGCTGCCCTTGCATTCGTTCATCAGTTCTTTGGCAATTTCAGGGAGCCCGTCTTTTTTTAACAAAGGTAGTATGGCCAGTTTGGTTGGAGCAATTTTAGCAGGGATCCTTAAAACCACACGGCTGTCTTCAGTGCCGTCTTCCTTAGTCCACTTCTCATTTGCATAAGCGAGGCTCATAACGGTAAGGAATAGCCTATCTAATCCAACGGATGTTTCTACCACGAAAGGCGTGTAGTTGCCATATGCTTTACCTTCTTCGTTCAGGTCATTGTCAAAATATTGGATCTTCTTTTTGCTATATGTTGCATGTTGGGTAAGATCGAAATCGGTTCGGCTGTGTATGCCTTCCAGTTCTTTCCAGCCAAAAGGAAATTCGAATTCTATGTCGAGGGCCGCATCGGCATAATGAGCCAGTTTAACGTGGTCGTGGAAACGCAGTTTTTCTGCGGGGATACCAATGCTTTGATGCCAGCGCTTTCTTTCTTCTTTCCAATAGTTATACCATTCCATCTGTGTGCCGGGACGAACAAAGAACTGCATCTCCATCTGCTCAAATTCACGCATGCGGAATATGAACTGCCTGGCCACGATCTCGTTCCTGAAAGCTTTGCCGGTTTGTGCAATGCCAAATGGAATTTTCATCCTGCCTGTTTTTTGTACATTCAGGAAATTCACAAAAATGCCCTGTGCTGTTTCGGGACGCAGGTAAATAGTATCGGCTTCTTCAGCAACACTACCAATTTGTGTGCTGAACATGAGGTTGAACTGGCGAACATCTGTCCAGTTACACGTTTTACTGACGGCACATTTGATCTTATTATCTTCGATGAGTTTCTTTAATCCCGGTAGGTCATCTGCCTTGATCAATAATTCCATTTCGGCCAGCAACGCATCTCCGGCAGATTTCTCCAATGTTTCAGCATATCCTTCTATCAGGTGATCTACCCGGTAACGTTTGTTGCTGTCTTTATTGTCGATCATCGGATCGCTGAAATTATCCACGTGTCCACTGGCTTTCCACACGGTTGGATGCATGAAGATGGCCGCATCAATGCCCACGATGTTTTCGTGGAGCTGTGTCATGCTTTTCCACCACTCATCGCGTAAGTTCTTTTTGAGTTGTGCACCCAATTGACCATAATCATACACTGCGCTCAGGCCATCATATAATTCTGATGACTGAAAAATGTATCCGTATTCCTTACAATGGGAGATCAACTCCTGGAAGATGTTTG
The DNA here is from genome assembly GCA_029560415.1 of Bacteroidota bacterium. Lineage (GTDB taxonomy): Bacteria > Bacteroidota > Bacteroidia > Chitinophagales > Chitinophagaceae > Ferruginibacter. Next base: position 1,388 of record JAKQKY010000110.1, read on the forward strand.
CTTCGTTTGCCATGGGCGCAAAGATAATAGATTCCTTTTTTAGTCTTTTACAAAACGGTAGTTAATGATCTCCCCATTTGAAATTACACTTAATTGATAAGTGCCAGATGAAAGGACGGACAGATCCAGGTTTAGTTGATTATTCCCGGTAAGTAACCTGATCCCCGTTTTATGCATGCATTGCTTACCCTGCATATCTCTTACGATAAGTTGTATATTATTATCGTGGATACTGGCGATGTTTAATTTCGTAAGACCCGATTTGCTAACAGGATTCGGGGACATGCTAATGATAGAGAGACCTGGTTGTTTATTGAAAAGTAAAATGACTGAACTATATTTTACTTTACCCCGGGCATCTTCTGTTTTAATGCGATAATAATTATTACCAGGGAGAGGTTGCTCGTCTATACTTTCAAAAGGTAGCAAACATCTTAAAGCCGTTGCAGTTGATGAATAAATGCTGTTGAATATGCGCCCATCAGCACTCCTTTGTACCTGCATATTAATATTGTCGGAACCAGTATTGTTGATCTTCCAGGACAGAATATGTTTCTCATTTGATCGTACGCCATTAAAATATGAGAATTCTACCGGTAACACTCCAATGATTCCACCGATCGCGAACGTACCAAAACTTGTAATAGGATCAGTTGGTGCAGCGCCGCCTGTTGATCCCAGCGCATTATCTACACTTCCTCCTCCATCTGTTCCTCCAAAATTATCCCATGCGGCACCGTTCCAGCGGACTACCTTCACTTGTGCGGGTATCAGTACCTGTGAGGTGGTTAATCCTCCATAAAAAAGGGTAAGAAAATCTGCATTTGCGGGTGTTGCACCAGTCCTGGAGATATCCCAGGCATAACTTGAAACGATATCTATCGTTCCAGGTGCGAGGCCAGACGTTGCATTGCTATTTACAGGAAGAAAATCTACTGTCCAATCGGTTGTATTTGTACTGCTCGTAGTAATGGTTGCCTTTGCAAGTTGTGCCGCATTGTTAGATACCGGGAACCCATACCCGCCAATTTCATTGGAACTTCTTTTTAATTTTCCAATAATATGACTACCAATACTTCCCCCGATCAGTGCTGTAAAAGTGGGGTTTTGTATGAATAACAATTTGTTGTTGGTAAGCATATCAATATGACCACTGGTTAACGTTAGTTTTGAAAAGGGAGAATTGGGTAACGTTATATCTGTTAATGCAGTAACAATTGCTCCACTGGTTTTATTAATACGCATGCTTACGTCATTGTTAATACCATTTACAACAGTTGAAAAAGTAGAGCTGGTACCTCCTCCTAATTCTATCAGGGAACCTGTATTGGCATTAGTTTCCGTAATAGTTCCATTGTTTAATACATTTCCATTCACAAGAATGGTGGTTGTTTGTGATCCAGACCCGGCACGGTTAATATCAAGTGTGGTTCCTGCTGCCAGGGTAAGGTTGCCATTTATTGTTAGCGTATAAGGAGTAATACCATTGGTACTGAAAACCCATTTACCACTACCGTTATTTGTAATAGTTAAATTATTGAACGTACAATTATTGTTCAATCCACTTGTGGAATTAGTATTGCCAGGAGAATTAAATTCATAATTTCCATAGCTTCCAGTAGCACTATTCATGGCAAAGGTTGCCGGGTTAGCAATAGAGCCCGTGTTTAAAACAAGTGAATTGGGATGATAGGTTGCTGTTGGAAACGACCCTCCGTTTTTATAAACTTCGTATATACTTCCAGTTTCCAGAATTAATGTTGATATAGAACCAATACCATTGGCACTCGTTCCACCATACCTGATTTTACCACCTGTTTTTATGGTGGCAATACCGGTTCCAAATCCATTGTCCATTTTGGAACTACTTCCGGTAAAATCAAGGGTTCCTAAAATACTTGCGGTGCTTCCGCTTGCGACGGTAAGGGTAATGGCTGAAGTGCCTGTAACATTCAACGTGCAGCCGGATGCTACATTAAAAGCCGGAGATATAACGCCTCCTCCTATTGTATAAACCCTCGCAATACCTGAGGCATTGGTAAATTCAACAATGGCGTTATTTGTTATTTGAAGAGAAGAGGGGAAATAAACGCCATCAATGGTGATAATGGCATTTCTGTCAATGATGATATCATCCGTATTAACAGGTGCCCCCGGAGTACCCGATCCATCTGATAAACTATTCCAGTTTGCCCCATCGCTATAATTACCTGTTGTACCAACCCAATATTTGTTTCCTGCAATAACAATATTTGCCAGGCAAATCATGACAAATAAAAAAAATGATTTTTTCATGTTTGTAAAAATTAAGTAAATGTTGGAGGCTATTACAAGGGATAAAGGAAGGATGTTTTGGAATATAAAAGTAAGTATTTCTTCCATTATCCATGATCTCTTAACAACGAGAAAATTTATTCAATCAGGGGCATTAAAAAACCACCGGTTTTTACACCGATGGCTTTATATGTTTGCACTTAACCAAGAAACTAATTTAACTGCATCCGAGGCTGTTGCCGCAATTCAGGCATTTGTAACAAGTACCACTGCGAACTGTGATATGTCCGCATACGTTACATGCCGGAGCATCACCCTGCATGGATTTGTTTGCAGCATTCACTGCATCCATATTGGCAACGGGCTTGCTGGTATAAGCAGCACGGTGAGCCTGTACAGGTTGTCCTTTTGGAGAGTTGGATGGAGCACTGTTGCCCAGTACTCTTACTTCACTCAATTCCGGTGTACGATCTCCAATCGTTGGGGTGCTTTCATCCCATGGTTCATTGCCCAGGTTCTGTACTTCGGGTTTATCCAGTACATGAACCAGGTCGTTCCTTCCCAGGTATTCGTAAGCCAGTGAACGGAACATGAAATCGATGATGGAAGTGGTTGTTTTGATATTCGGATGATCCACCATACCGGCTGGTTCAAACCTGGTGAATACAAATTTCTCAACATATTCTTCCAGCGGAACACCATATTGCAACCCAATGGAAATGGCGATGGCAAAGCAGTTCAACATACTACGCATGGTTGCACCTTCTTTGGCCATATCAATGAAGATCTCTCCAAGGGTACCATCGTTGTATTCGCCCGTACGGAGGAACAATGCCTGCCCGTTTATTTTTGCTTTTTGCGTAAAGCCTCTGCGTTTGGCTGGTAAAGCTCTGCGCTCTACGATCATGGCCAGCTGGCGTTTCAAGGAAGTGTCGGCGCTGTTCTGAACGCGTTTGTTCATCTCTTCCAGCAATTCTTCAATGGTAAGTTTCGCCATGTCAACCATGGTGGTTTCTTTCAGTGGTTCTGCTGCAAGCGCTTCAACAGTTTCTTCCTGTGAATCTGTTTTTTTCTTTTTGTCTGATTTGTTGCTTAGCGGCTGGCTCAGTTTCGATCCATCACGGTAAAGCGCACACGCTTTCAAACCAAGTTCCCAGCTCAGGCGGTATGAATCAGCAATTTCTTCCATGCTGGCTTCATTTGGCAGGTTGATGGTTTTGCTGATGGCGCCACTCAGGAAAGGTTGCGCAGCAGCCATCATACGAATATGGCCATGTGCATGAATGTATCTTTCTCCTGTTGCTCCGCATTTGTTGGCGCAATCGAATACAGATAAATGTTCATCTTTCAGGTAAGGAGCGCCTTCTACGGTCATCGTACCGCAGATGTACACATTGGCTGCATCAATTTCTTCATCGCTGAATCCAAGTGCTTCCAAGAGGCTCCAACCGAAATCGTGGTATTGTTCCGAAGTGAACCCGAGGCGTTGCAGGCAGGCTTCACCCAATGTATATACATTGAATACAAAGCCGATCTCAAATGCACTCGACATAGCAGCATTCAGCCTGTCAATTTCTGCTGGCAGGAATCCTTTTTCTTTCAGGGATGTTTCATTGATGTAAGGAGCATTCTTTAAAGTAGCATGTCCTTTTGCATAGTTAACGATCTCTTCTATTTCTTTTTCGCTGTATTTGAGGTTGCGCAAGGCCTGTGGCACGCTTTGGTTGATGATCTTGAAATAACCGCCGCCGCTTAATTTTTTAAATTTAACCAGGGCAAAATCAGGTTCTACGCCCGTGGTATCGCAATCCATCACCAGTCCGATCGTTCCGGTTGGAGCGATAACGGTAGTTTGTGCATTGCGGTATCCGTATTTTTCACCCAACTGCACCGCAGCATCCCATGCTTTGGTGGCAGCTTTCAATAAATAATCCGGGCAATATTTTGCATTGATGCCTTGTGGTTTTATTTCGAGGCCTTCGTATGCATCCATGGCATCATAAGCTGCTGCACGGTGGTTGTGCATAACCCGTAGCATATGATTTTTATTTTCAGGATACCTGTCAAAAGTTCCCAGGAAGCTGGCCATCTCTGCAGATGTCTTGTAAGCAACACCGGTCATGATTGCGGTAATGGCACCGGCAATACCCCTTGCATCTTCGCTATCATAAGCGATACCGCTTACCATAAGCATGCTGCCGAGGTTTGCATAACCAAGTCCTAACGTACGGTAATCATAACTTAATTGAGCCACTTCTTTAGAAGGGAACTGGGCCATGAGTACAGAAATTTCCAATACTACGGTCCATAAACGACAAGTATGTTCAAATCCTGTTACGTCAAATGAGTTATCATCTTCATTGAAGAACCTGCGCAGGTTCACACTGGCGAGGTTACATGCTGTATTATCCAGGAACATGTATTCGCTGCAAGGGTTGGAAGCCCTGATCGGACCACCTTCCGGACATGTATGCCATTCATTGATGGTGGTATCATATTGTGTACCGGGATCTGCGCAACGCCATGCTGCATAATTAATCTGCTCCCAAAGTTCTTTAGCCTTTACAGTTCTCATGGTGCGGCCATCGCTCCTGCCTTTTAATTCCCAATCACCGTTATCATCCAGTACTTTAAAAAATGAATTGGGGATACGAACTGAGTTATTGCTGTTTTGTCCGCTCACGGTACGATAGGCTTCACCTTCATAATCGCTTGGGTAACCTGCAGCGATCAGGGCAGCCACTTTATCTTCTTCTTTTACTTTCCAATTTACAAAGTCAACAATTTCCGGATGATCGAGGTCGAGGCAAACCATTTTAGCTGCTCTCCTGGTAGTTCCACCGCTTTTAATAGCGCCGGCAGCACGATCACCTATTTTGAGGAAACTCATCAGGCCGCTTGACGTTCCGCCGCCACTTAATTTTTCCCCTTCGCCGCGGATGCTGCTAAAGTTTGTACCCACGCCACTGCCATATTTGAAGATCCTGGCTTCTCTAACCCAAAGGTCCATGATACCGCCATCATTAACCAGGTCATCTTCCACACTTAAAATAAAACATGCGTGTGGCTGAGGCCTTTCGTAAGCTGAGGTTGATTTTTTTAATAAGCTGTCTTTAGGATCTACATAATAATGACCCTGTGGTTTGCCGGTAATGCCATATACTTCATGTAAACCGGTATTGAACCATTGTGGACTGTTGGGTACACAAGCCTGGTTAAGGATAGAATATACGAGTTCATCGTAAAAAACCTGTGCGTCTTTTTCAGATGCAAAATAATTGTAGCGTTCGCCCCACACTCTCCAGCAATGTGCCATGCGATGAGCCACCTGCTTTGCGGTGGTTTCCCTGCCCAGGCTTCCGTCGGCCTGTGGTACGCCTGCTTTCCTGAAATATTTTTGTGCTAAGATATCCGTTGCAATCTGGCTCCACTGTTTCGGTACTTCTACATTATCCATCTGGAAAACCACTTCCCCGGTTGGATTTTTAATTACCGAAGTGCGGTAATCATATTCGAACATATCATAGGGGCTCACGTCATCTTTTGTGAACTGGCGACTGAAACTGAGCGCTTTTAGAGGTTGCTTTTTGCTTGCCATGTTAAGTTATAGTTATTTTGTTAGTAAGGTATTGGTTTTATCAAGTCCCGAAGGAGAACGAAAGTATCTTTTGTATAGCAACTTTTGAAGGGGTATATATCCCCATCTTGTGGACAAAATATGTGGATTTTTTCATAATTCAACTGCACACTGATTTTGCTGAGTTTTGCACTTTTTGTGGAAAGAATAAATTTTTTATGCAGGAAAATATGTTGTAACAGGTAAAGAGGGGATGCCGGAAATAGACCCATTATGTTGTGTTATAAATCGGGGATTTTTTCAAGTACAGGATATACTATAAATAGCTTATGTTATAATGCCCGGATATCCATTAAACTTCAGAGAGCTTATCTTTAAATAAATTTATTTCAATCATGAGAGTACTCATTCAACGGGTAACAAATGCAAGTGTTAGCATAGAAGAAAAAATTGTATCGAAAATCGAAAATGGTTTACTTGTTTTAGCAGGAATAGAAGATGCAGATAATATGGAAGACATTGAATGGCTTAGTAACAAAATAACCAACCTTCGCATCTTTGATGATGAAGCACATGTGCCAAACATTTCTGTGAAAGATATGGGCGGCGATATTTTATTGGTAAGCCAGTTCACTTTACACGCCAATACAAAAAAGGGTAACCGTCCCAGTTATATCAAAGCAAGTAAACCCGATGTTGCCATTCCATTGTATGAAATGTTGATAGCACAGTTGCAGAAAGACCTTGGTAAAAAAATTTATACAGGTGTTTTCGGTGCCGATATGAAAGTCGCCTTGCTCAATGATGGGCCAGTCACGATATGGATCGATAGTAAGAACAGGGAATAATCAGCATACTAATCATTATCAATAAAACTATTTTTCAAAAAATAATCACATGACCATTCAGCAGGCACAAACCGATGTAGATAACTGGATCAAAACGATCGGCGTAAAATATTTTGGCGAACTCACAAACCTGGGCATCCTCATGGAAGAAGTGGGTGAACTAAGCAGGCTCCTGGTTAGAAAATATGGTGAGCAGTCTTTTAAAGAATCGGATAAAGGAAAAGAGATCGCCGATGAAATGGCGGATGTACTTTGGGTATTGATATGCCTCGCCAATCAAACCGGCGTAAACCTCACCGATGCGTTGCAGAAAAATTTCGAAAAGAAATCGGAAAGAGATGCCGACAGGCACCGGCAGAATCCAAAACTTGGCTAACAAAATATACCGGCTACTGGGTATATGCAGTGGATTATAGAAATATACTTTTGGGTATTCATTAACCGATATGAAATCGCAACCCAACTGTATTATGATGAAAAAAATCTTCGTGTTGATCAGCATGGTCTGTTTCACACAGCATTTAATCGCACAAAAAGCGTCTGACTGGACGAAAAGTTTCCCTTCTAAAATTAAATGGTACAAAATCACCGATGCCGGGGTGCTGGTGGTTGGAACAAAGGATGGTTTGTATGGATTAAGCCCATCTGATGGAAAAGAAATGTGGAAAGATGATGAAATTGAAAATATCCAGGAAGAAAATTACGATCCTATTGAAGGCACACCTTATATCGTGCTGGCAAAAAGGGGACTGATGAAATCGTCTAATAAAATAGTGGATGTGGTCACCGGCAAAATGACCGCCAATACACGCGACCTGGGCCTGGTAGCCGTTACAAAGCGTATCTACCTAATGAAAAGCAATGCGGTATTATTTTATGGCACCAGCAGCAATGGTAAACCAACCCTTATGATGGTAAACCTGGCCGATGGGGCCAAAGTATGGGAACAAGCTAAACTGTTTGAGAAGAACTCCGAACAGATCGTATCAGAAGCCGGTGAAACTGCCGATGGTATCTTCATTGCCACTAACCGTAACATTTATAAACTCAACCGCCAAACTGGTGATGTTCTTTACAGTATTGATATGAAGAGCGACATACCGGTTGCTCCAGTGAAAGAAGAAAAGAAAAGTATGTTTGGTATGCCAAAATTTGGCAGGTCCATCGATAAGGGAGCCAATGAAGCCCAGACCATTACCTCAGCAGATTTTTTCCAGAAAGATGATAAGAATGTTATTTACTTCTGGAACCAGGATATTCTCACAGCGTTTAATGTAGCTGATGGTAAAGAAGTGTGGACAAGGCTTGAATTGCCTTCACCCATTACCAATATTTTGTTCGATACTCATGGGATGTTGATAGCAACTTCAGAAAAAAGGCAGGAAGATATTGCCAAAGCCAACAAGGGCGGTGGTGGATTATTGGGTAAGATAAAAAGATCGAGCGCCGGAAAAAAGAACAGGGCTTCTTTGTTTTGTGTAGACATGAATACTGGCGTAGAAAAATGGGATAGTGATGTAGACCTGCAGGGTGATGTAATGGCTTATAAATTATCGGGTACCAAACTCATCCTCGCAACTGCCCGCGACCAGGGTACCAATTTTATCAGCATTGTAGAATTAACAGCTGGCAAATCGGTTACTAAAAAGCCATTGTCAATTAAAGGAGAGATCCGCGACCTGCAGATCGTACCCCAGGGACTTTACTATCGTACCGAAGATCAGATCAATATACTTGACATGGAGTCGGGCGACAAAACCTGGAAGAAAGGATTCTCCGTAAAAAATTGTGTAGGCGATAATGCGGCTAGCCGTATAGGTTATGTGTATGCAAATGATGTTATTTATAAAGTAGATTTTGAAAAAGGTGACCTGAGCGAATGGGTAAACGGTATCAAGTTCGAAGGGAAGGAAGATCCAAGTTCGCTGCAGGTGAGGGAAAACGGGGTATTGCTTACTTCCGATCAAAATGCAACTTTATATGATTTCGATGGCAAGCAAACCTGGCATACATTCATGCCCGCACCTGGTCGTACCATGGGCGGAAAATTATTGAGTGGCTTAGGAGGATTGTCTTGTGCTATGGTAGCCGGCGCTTCTGCAGCCCATGCCGCACAACTCAGCTATGCAAAAGGATATTATGGCAGCACCGATCCGGGTCTCGACCGCGACATTAAAAATGCCAATGCTAACGCAGCGAATTTTGCCGGGGCAGCTGCGAGCAGTTTTGCATCCATCAGCAAACGATTCAAAGCTACTAAGGAGGCCAATAATTACATTGCCATGCTAACCAGTATTGGTGGTAGTAACCAGGCTAAAGATGCCGGCATCAGTATGATCGACAAAAACTCGGGAAAACAGGTGAGGCAAATGATCTTTGGCGATAAGAAAGATCCTGATTATAAACTCGATGAACTGGGTAAAGTTGTGTATTACAAAGCAGATGGAAATGAGATCCAGGGCTTTGGTTTTTAATATATGCTGAACACATATGTTTTGTAGGCCATCACTTTTGTGATGGCTTTTTTTGGCCCATAGCAATGTATAATTTGATACATTGCAAAAAAGTAATCGCACATGAGATATCTACTTGCCTGTCTATCGGGTTGTATAATTATGTTGACTGCCGTATTCGCTCAAACCGGCAACGGGTTATTAAGTGGCCCCTGGGCCGGCAATATAGAATTGCGCAATGCTACGATCTGGGCCGAAGTATCGCCAGGTGTAAAATCTGTAGCAGTGAAATATTATCCCGAAGCAGCAGCAGGTAATGCGAAGACCATTTCATTTAAAGGAGCGCTTGGCAATGAATTCAACCCGGTAAAAATTGAATTGAACGGCCTGGAGTTTAATACCGCTTACGCATACACGCTGATCATCAATGGCAAGCCTGTTGCAACAACTTTCAAAACAGGTTTTGTAACTAAAGATCTGTGGCAGTATCGCAAACCTGCACCAGACTTCAGTTTCCTGGCAGGTAGTTGTGCTTATTTCAATGAACCTGTGTACGACCGGCCTGGCAAAGCTTATGGTGGCGACTCGTCGATATTTGAAACCATGGCTAAAACAGCAGCTGCCTTTCACATCTGGATGGGTGATAGCTGGTATACCCGTGAAGTAGACTACAATACAGCCTGGGGTCTCAACTACCGGGTATCGAGAGACAGGGGCCATCAGGTACTACAGCCATTCATGGCATCCATGCCACAATACGCCATTTGGGATGATCATGATTACGGCCCTAATGATGCTGGTAAAAGTTACCACCTGAAAGAAGAAAGCAGGAACATCTTTAAAAATTACACCCTCAATCCTTCATATGGAGAAGAAGGCAAAGGCATTTATACGAAGTTGTCTTATTCAGATGTTGATTTTTTCCTTACCGATGATCGTTATTTCAGAAGTGAAGAAAAAATGCCCGATAGCGTGGATGGCAAACCAACAAGCAACAAATCATTTTTCGGTCCCATGCAGCTCGAATGGTTAAAGAATGCATTGTTATATAGCAAAGCAACTTTTAAAGTCATCGTTGTGGGCAGCCAGGTGATGAACCCATTGTGCAAGTATGAGAGCATGCGCCATTTTACAGGAGAGTACAACGACTTTATGCAGTTTTTGCTTTCCCAAAAAATTCCTGGCGTAGTGTTTCTAACCGGCGATCGTCATCACAGTGAAGTGATAAAGGTGGATCGACCAGGCAGCTATCCTTTATATGATGTTACCATTTCACCTTATACGGCAGGCATCAGCAAAGTAAGGGATGAAGAGCTGACCAATCCTTACCGGGTTAGCAATACCCTGGTGGAAGTTCAGAATTTTGCCCGCATCAATGTTTCAGGAAAAAAGAATGAAAGAACGTTGCAGGTTGAATACCTGGGATTAAAAGGAGAAAAAATGGGTGAGTGGCAGGTAACTGAAAAAGAATTGAAATAGGTTGCTAACCATACCTAACGGGCGGTTAATTATCTTTGCGGCATGACATCAGCCTATTTTACCTACAACAAAGCAAAAGTTATCCAGGCTTTGCGGTATCATTTTATCAGCCGCAGAGAAATAAAAATCATGATGGTGCTGGTGAATGTATTTGCCATTTTATCGGCAGGTCTTTTCTTTTTTAAAAAAATATCTCCCCTAGCATTTCTGTTGAGTTCAGCATTATGGTTCATTATGATGATCCTGTTCTGGTACCTGTTACCTCATATCATTTATCGAAAATCGGCCACGTTCAAGGATCGTTTCCGGGCAGTCTTGGATGATGATGCTTTTGAAATTGAAAACCTCCGCGGTAGCCGTGCCTGGGAGTGGAGTGAATTCAGCAGTTGGATGGAAAGTCCACACTTTTTTCACCTGTATTTTAACCCACGATCATTTTTTATTGTTCCGAAAGAAGCTTTTGAAGGAGATGAAGAACATGCGGCCCGTAAAATATTTGCTTCTAAGATCAACAACCCTTAAACCCTTAAACCCTTAAACCC
>JAKQKY010000398.1 GCA_029560415.1 Bacteroidota bacterium
GTTGCTGTTAGTACCATACAGCCAGTTTCTTTCCGTGGTAATACTATCCACTTCTGTTACCTGTTTGGCCAGTATGAGCCAGGTGTCTGTGATACCCGTTTGCTCTTTTAACTCCTCCTGGTTTTGTGTAAACCCGATCCATGTCCTGATATCCTGCAGCAATGGCTCCTGCAAGCCGCTGCTGTTGGTAAATCCTTCTGTTATCAGAAAGATATTAAGCAACTGCTCCATAAAACGGGCCTGCCAGCCCTCCGCATAAAAGTTTGTTTCTGACAGGTTACGGATCATATTGGCCAAACCTGGCGCCTGTGCATCCACCATTCTTTTGGCCATGGCATCAAACCAGGCAAAACCTTTCTCCGGCATATTCAAAATACCATTCCGTACAATATCCTTCATCCACAATCTCAGTTCTGCTATACCATCGGTCACTTTCTGTTGCCTTGCTTGCTGGCGTTTTGCCTGGGCCGCTTCATCCACCGGTTTGTCTTCCTGTATTACTTTCTTCTCCTGCTTCTCTGACCGCTTTTCTATCCACTCCTTTACCCAGGCCGGGGCATTGTTATCTGTAAAAGTATTTTGTTGGCGGCTGTACAACAGCAATAAACCAAGTCCGTGTTTGCAGGGAAATTTTCTGCTGGGGCAGGAACATTTAAAAGCAATATTGGTTAGGTCAACCTGTGTTTGATAAGGTTTGCTGCCACTGCCCTGTGCTTCGCCCCAGAGTGCCAGGTCATTTACACCTTTGCTCACCCATTTAGCAGGGCTTGACAGATCTTTCCCTGATTTTTTAGAGGCTTCATCCGGTGCAAGGGTGAGTATCTGGTCTTCGGAAAGATTCAAGGGAGAAATTTTCTGTAAAGTAATAAAAACGGGGATATGAACCGCAGGGTGAATGGCAAAGGTTTTATTCTTTGTGTTGGCCACACAATAAGTTTTTCAAAGCAAGTACCTGCATAAATTTATAATAGTTGATTGCTTAGTAACGAATGGCATCGGCAGACACCTCGCCTGGGAAATGCAGGAG
>JAKQKY010000411.1 GCA_029560415.1 Bacteroidota bacterium
TGTAATTGCCATAATTAAGCCCATAATTTGTACCATAGCACACCGGCGCATCTATCAATGTGGTTGTTGCTGTGCGTACCCGGATGTCATAATTCACAACGCTGTCGCAGCCATACATACTTGAAAAATGGCAGGCATAGATTGTGTCCCTTGTTATGTTATATAAAATCTCACCATTAGGAAAATAAAAATCCCTGCCGCTGCATATATTTCTTGTTTTTGTTTTGTTGTATAGAGGTGCAACTTTGATATTGATAATATAGTTACTGTCGCAGCCTGCTATGTTTGTAAAATGAATATTGTGTGTAAAAGGTACCATAATATTTTGCACCGTTACGCTGTCTGCAAATGTATAATCAGCTCCCGGGCATACATACACATCTTTTGTGTTGATAAATGCAGCATGTACTTGTATTGTTATTGGCGATTGAATCATGCAATAAAGCGATGGGTTGAGGTATTCAATATCGTAGTTGTGTGTTAAGTTAATTGTATGGGTATAACCTGCGGTGTATTTTATTTGCTGGCCCAATGATGTGAATGTTGGAACGCCTGTGTTCATATAAGAAGCATAAGGCATGCCTGATACCTGGCAGGGATGGAAATTTGTTCCCTCAAGGGTAAGCACAATACTGTCGTTGCTGCAAATATTTGTATTACTCACCACCAGCCTCATATCTGAAGGTCTTCCGCCAAAGAATACAAAGTCTTTTGAAAATTTCATTCCATTGGCATCCGTAATGGTAAGCCTGTTTATAATTGAATCGCCGCCAAAATATACTTTGGGATTTAATATAGTGGTATCGCTAAAATTTGTAGAAGCGTTCCAGTGATACGTGTATGGTGCTGCACTGCTGCTGTCATTCAGGGTTAAATATAATTGTACAGAGTCTATGGCGTTGCAGGTTTTGTAAGATGTTTTTTATGGATAGTTCAATTGTGGCAATGAAACGCCATCCGAAATATATTTTCCAATCAGAATTTCGCTTTGCCCATTGTTGGGTAAAGTAATTTCATTGACAGGCAAACTTTCATTCACTTTTAATATTCCATCTGTAAAGCTGCTGCCAAAATAAATTGCATGTGTATCAGCCATTGCTCTTATTGATAACGGAAGCCTGTTGATCTCGGGAACAAAAGTTCTTTTTATTTCCTGGAGGGTTGTGTCGAGTACAACAACATTTCTTTTTCCCGTCTCGGGGTACAACTCAGGCATAGCAGTGCAAAGCAAATAATTCCCGGTTTCATCAGTCTGAAACGGATACCAGGCAGTAGGTTCTATTACAGAAGAAGGATTATTGTATTGGTACCCCCGGTTCAGGGAACTTACCTGCCGGTTATTTTTTTCGGTTGTGATGCT